>RDXD01000540.1 GCA_004292575.1 Bacteroidota bacterium | reverse complement strand
TCCTTCCAAAATTTACCATTGGGATCAATGCGCGAAATAGGATTATTATCACCATACGGGTACAAATTCACCGCCCAAATCGGATCTTCACTTAAAAACCTTCCCACACTTGGTTGATAATACCTCGCCCTCATAAAGGTCAAATCCTTGCTTTCATAAGCCACGCCGTACTTGCCCACATAGCGGTAGGCATTAAAGTCATCCTCCACGGCCTGCTGCAACACACCAAAGGCATCGTAATTATATTGATGGGTTATCTCCTGCGCAGTATTGGTGATGGCCACCGTGCTGCCGCGATAATCGTAATGATAATACCCTGTTTCCTGTGTATTTGCCTTAATACGGGAAACTAATCCAAGACCCTGCACATAATAGTACAAGGGATTACCGTCCAGGTCGGTTTCCATTAGTACGTTATAGTTATTGTCCAGCACATAGCGCACCTCATTGCGGCGGCGGCGCTGTTCCAACCCATCGTAATCGTAGGATATTAACTGACCATCTTCTTCAAACCTGAGTAAATTGTCTTTAGTATCCCACACATAGTACTTGCCATCACTACCGGGAATAGTGTGGTTGGTTAGGTTGCCATTAGGATCGTATTCAAATTTTTCTTCGTTTCGTGTAAGAAAGCGGTTTATACTGTTGTAAGTAAATGTATCCGTGCGGCTAAACTGCGGAATCATTTGCATGAGCGGCTGCAGGAATCGTTCTTCCGTGTGGTTGCCGACTTTGTCCATTTCAAAACCATAGCTCGCAATCACTTCGCCGTTGCCCTTCAGGTTCACCAGGCTATCCATGCGCCCGGCGTCGTCATAAAAGTATTTTGATATGGTACCATTTTTGTTGGTTGCCATACTTAATCTGCCGTCATCAAGATACTGATAGGTCACCCAGGCTGCGCCACCATCATCCGTAACCTGTTTCAGAACATTATTGGCATCATAGTTGTAACGAACGGCAAATCCACCTGGATATCTAATACGGGAGGTGTTGCCATTAGCATCGTATTCATAACTTACGCTGTTGCCCGGAAAGTCGCTGTACGATGTTTGAGCCACACGGCCAAAGGCATCGTACCGATACGTAAGGCTTTGCCCATTCTTGGTAATAGTTTGCAGCATTCCGTCGGGATAATATCCATAGGCGGCATACCCATCGCCCTGAAGCTGACCATTATTGTTGTATCGGTAATTGAACCGTGCATTATTCGGAGTAGTTAGCGATTTCAGTCTGCCATCGTTGTGGTAGTCGAACTGCTTGGAATATTCCCCAAACTGTTGCTTCACCATCTGGTCTTCATTGTTGTAGGAGAGATAGGTGATATTTCCCTTGGCATTTTCAATTTCCAAAAGGTTATCGTTTTTATCGTAACGATAGGTCGTCTTCTCGTTCAAACCGTTTGGATCAAAGGTTTCCAACTCCAAATTATCGTGTACATCATACTGCCGTTCTGTTTTGGCGCCTCTGGCGTCCCATTTAGCTATCATCCTGCTGGCGCTATCCCATTCCTGCCTGCTTTCAATTTGCAATGGCAAACGTGCCATAATTTGGTTGCCATATAGGTCGTAGCTATATTGGGTTGCAATACCTGCAGGATTCGTTACCTGACTAACGGTGCCATTGGTATTGGGCGTAAACACAGTTGTTCCAATCGGCGCCCTCATCTCTGTAAGCTGCCCTGTGCCATTGTACTGATAAGTTGTGGAATTCCCCCTGGCATCTGTTTGGCTTAATACATCATTCTTATCGTTGAAGGTGGTACGAGTTTCCAAGGCTGTTCCTGATGACTCTACTCTTGTTCTGGTTTGATTACCATTGGCATCGTATTCTATGCGGGTAATTACTTCTTTAATCCTGTCTTCAATATAAGTGGGCAATGTTCGGTGCCTGCTGTCGCCATAGGCAATGCTATCATCTTGCAGCGGTCCTTTGGAAGAAACAAGTGCGCCGATGTCATTCAACACTACACTCCTTTTAATGGTCCGCCCATCCACTATTGTTGTTGTCTCGCTCTTAGTTCGGATGCCGTTAACAGTGTATTCCGGCCTGGCATCAACAATGGTTTTGGAACCATTTGTGTATGCAGTACTTTGAATTTTCCGATTGGTTGAATAAGTATTTGTGATGGTATTACCTCTGGGCAACACGATGCTGTAAATCAAATGCTCGGTCGCAGGGGTTAGTCCATAATTATAGGTGGTTTCATATCCTTTTGGATTAGCATATTTAATCAGCCTGCTGCCATTGTAAGTAAATGAAATAGAACGTTCAATATTTCCTGCCTTGCTGGCGATTCCAATAATCCTGTTGGACTGGTCGGCGTACGAGAAGGTGAAATTTCTTCCCTGAGGATCGCTCACCTTCATGAGGCGCTTGATATTAATACCATCATTCTCAGAAAAACCATTTTCGTAGTCAAGTGACACGGCGTTTCCGTGCCGATCTTCAATGCGAATCAGATGCAGTAACTCACCAGTGGGCGATCCTGCCAGTTTATGGAAAACATATTTCACCTGGTTCTTCATGGTTACAACAATTTGTTCAGGTATGGCCCCAACACCGCCGCTGTATGATACTTTGTCGTACACGCCATGCGTCAGATACTTTGCCTGCTGTGGTTGATATACATGAATATTACCACCGGGCCAAACCATCATCCACCGGTCATCTACTGAATTGATATCGTCATTACCAATATCAACCACTATGTACGCATTGTAGTTGTGCGTCCAGCCCTTGCCAAGTGGCTCTTTGTCGTATAACAACTTGCCTTGCCAGTTGCGTCCTTTGGCGGCCGACTCGGGTAATTCCAGCAGGGAACTGTTGTAGTTGAAATTAAAATTGAGACCAGGCACTCCTCTCAGGATGAATGGCTCTTCCCGATAGCTGCTAAAGTTTCCTTCGGAAATGCCGGGATTTCTACCAGCTATATTTGTCCTGTTAAATGGAAGATATAAGTCACTAAATCTTACTTCTGGTCTGGAAGCAGTCATCAGCACCCTATAAAGCATAATAAAAAATTCTTCTCGACTAACTGCCCTGAAAGGGCGGAAAGAGCTGAATGCAGATCCATGCAAATCAGGCCTTTTCACGAGTCCAAGTTGGGCAGCCTTCAGGATATAGCCATTTACCTCAGCGCCAGGAACCAAATCACTAAACGGATTATGCAAACTGGCGTCTGGCTTAATATCCCAGGCTTCCATCAATACTTTTAGGGCATAGCCTCTTACGATGGTGTCATTTGGGTTAAAATTCAATCTGGAACCGTTGAACGGGGCTATGCCATCGCCAAAGTCCAGATAAGAAAGAAGTTTTGCTGCACTAAAATAACAACTGTTGGTCGTACTCTCTTCCTGCAAATCACCAAACAGAGACGGCAATGGTTTAGCAAAAGGGAATGCATCTGGGTGGCCGACTAACGCTCGCATAGTTAACGAAGCCACATCTTTTCGCTTAAAGTAGTAATCACTTGTGGAAACACATTCTGTATTGCCTGCCCGCAAAATCCCCATTTGGCAAAACAACTTTGTTGCGGCAACGGCCTCACTATCACTTGCCGCCACAAAGTCACAGGTTGCAATTGCGCTATCTTGCTTGTAAAAGCGGTTTGATATCAAACTGCTCCATAAGCCACCACTTTTCCTAAAACGAATAAAGACCTTGTGCCAGCCAGAATCAAGATGATGTGCACTCAATCCAAAATCCCCTTCATTGGCGGTGGAAACCACTAAAGAATTTGGGACTCCAACAGCACTGTCAAACCAATATTGCATTTGCAAGGGGCCCGTCTCAAATCCAGTGCGCTTATTATAATCAGCAGTATTGATGGCACTCCATTTACCTCCCGCATGTTGAAAACGGTAAAAAAGCCGGTGATTCCCCAATGGCAAATCTGTAATATCAAGGTCTTCCTCTACCTGAGCAAAATTAGAAACGGTTTTCTGCTTCCTTCTGTCAAAGCCATTATTGAACCAGTACTCCATTTGGCTAATACCATCTGATTTGGCACTTTTTCTAAATGTGCTGCTGACCACGCTGCTCCAAAGGTCGCCCTTGGCACGGGTGCGCCAAAATACTGTATGTTGTCCTTGGTCAAGATCTTTAGTATCAAACTGAATTTCTTGGTTGCCAGTACCGGCTAACGGAGCTGATTTTCTACCTGCAAAGTCGTTGTTGAACCAATATTCGACCTGGTTTGGTGTGCTGCTGATTGAATTGGCTTTAGTTCCTAAATGAAGGAATTTCTTAGAAGTAAAGCTGCTCCAGTTGTTGGTGCCCTCCTTAAAGCGAACAGAAACAGTATGGTATCCCGGAGTAATGTTCCCAGTTGGCAATTCCAATTCCTGATCATTTTTTGATGGTACTGTTGCAACGTACTTGTTGTCAACATATATCTCTGTTAGCTTTTCATCATTAGCGGTGGTGAAAGACCCCGTAGTGAATTCGCCATAACTATAGGCTGAAATACCTTTATTGTTTGCTCCTCGTACCCGCCAATAGTATTTTGTGTTGGGTTTCAGGCTGTATAGAGTCCATTTGCTTTCCGTCAATTTGTCTGTACTCCCCAATAATGGAAATTGATACAAATCCTTAAGCCCTACATCGGTTTGCTTTAGTTTAGGGTCAGTCGAAATTTGAAAGCGATAAACTGCATTAGGGCCCGGAATATCAGACCAGTTGAAAGTATACTTTGGCGCACTTATATTGGCTGCTCCGGCTAATGGCGCTTCTAATATCGGCTTTGCAGGTTGTGTTAGAATTTCCCTAACATGGTCGTGTTCGTCGAAATTGGTTTTGTGGTTTCCCCTAACCCGCCAAAAATATTGTTTACTACTTTCGCCACCTGTCCAATTAAACGAATTTACATCTCCGGTCGTAATCTCTGCAACAATGCTACCCGACGAAAATGTAACACTCGATGCAATTTGAATTACATACCCTGTGGCCTGGTAGCATTTCTGCCAACGAAATAAAATTGCACTCCAGTTAATATTTGATACAAATAAAGGTTGATCGGTAAGGTTGACTGGTGCAGGAACCAAATCATCAACAATTCGGGGGTCATAAGTCGCATTTGTTGTTGGGCTATCCTCAAGACAACCACCTTTACTCTTACGCCCCTTTCTTAGTTCGAGGTGAAAGTGAAACGGACCGGCACCCTTATCACCTGATTTTCCAACTAATTCTCCTCCCCGAATAGTTTGCCCAATTAAAACATTTGATTCTGAGCAGTGCAGATAGAGCAGGGTAACTCCAAGCGAAGCATTGTAAATCGCTATTGTACCCGAACCATCTGCGCCAGCAGCTGTCACTTCACCGCCAATAAGCGAATACAAAGAAAAAGGACTTCGAGCACGGTAGTCAATTCCTGTATGTTGACATTGACCCGTGCATTTTTCGCGACATACAGTAAACCCTGTATTATAACCGTCCATTTGACGATACTCTCCATTTATGTTACCAGGATTACTGCCTCTGAAAGCCAAATAGTTAGTACCAAAAATACGATTTACGATTGCACGGTTTCTATTATCATAGTCTTTGTTGTTGCTTGGATAATATACTATATCTGTCGATAAACTATTGATACTCTGTTGGGCGAAACTATTTTGAACCAACGGTAATAACGTAACAATTAATAATATATATATAATGGATCTAGTCATTAACTTAAACATTCAAATTAATTAACTCTTACATTAAATCTAACCCTGAGTATACCATTGAGGTTGGTCTCACTATCTATCTGACTTACCCGAATGCTGGGATTAGGCGGAACCGCTCCATCCTTGTACGGAGAAGGTCCACCGTAAATGCCAATATCTTTGCCGTCAGTGCCAGCATTGATGCCTGGACTGCCGGGTTTGAGACGGTAGTTTTGGTCATATTGGTATACCAATCCTGATTGTTGAACAAAAGTCACCGAGGGAGATTGGCCTAAGATATTTCTTGATGCATTACCAGCATTACTTAATACAGGTAATTCAGATGCGGCCATAATATTGTTATAAAAAAAGGAGTTGCATGGACTACTGTTCCAACTCGTCATGTTTGGGAATATGCAATTTCTAAAGGTGCACTCATAGGCTTGCTCAAGTGGATACGGGCTGCTACCTGACTGTGAAACCAGTAATATGCAATTCTCAAAAGTTGTTGTACTTACATTTGTAGTGAAAACATTTGTAATAACTGAGTTTCTTACTTTACTGTTTGTAATGGCGGATTCATATGCGTAAAAGTTCCGGAGGATACATTGCTCAACTATCAAATTATCACCGGCAGGCCACCCACTAGATAAGTATAAGGTTCCCGCATTCACTCGATACACCTTACAATTTGCACTTAGATAGACAAGCCCGGCAATATGCACACCATCTAATACACTGCCTTCTGCTCCGCCAAAAGAGAAACCAATATTACCTGTTATAAAAGTCTTTCCATTAGCAGAAGCAGAATCTGGATGATGTCCTACACCTATTACAGTGACCCTTTTGGTGAAAAAGGTAGTTGATTGCCCTGGAAGATTCCCTGCGGGTAAATAGATAATATCATTTGTTTGGGCCTGCTGCGCAGCCTCATCCAGTGTATTTACCAGTTTAGTAGCCCCATTGGCGGAAACAATGGCAATTGGCGCCTGCTGTGCGTTTAATGCAGAATAATAGCCCGTCAGAATCAAAATAAATAGGAACCGCATAGCTTAAAGTGTTTCCGTAAAGAAAGTTCAAAGCATAATTATTCAAAATGCCCCCCGCACCAAACCCCCAAATCCCCGCACCAAACCCCTATCTTAAAAGCGTAACACTCCCGTTTCGCTCATGCCTTACACCTGCGCCATCAGTAAACCGAATGATGTAGTAGTAAACCCCTATGGGTGCATCTTTACCGTTCCAGCGGCCATCCCAGCCCTTCAAGGTTTCGGTGCTTAGTAAAATTTGCTGGCCCCAGCGGTTAAATATACTGGCCTGGTAGCCGGTTACGGGTACACCAAACGTGGGGCGAAATACATCATTCAGGCCATCGCCATTGGGGCTAAAGGCATTTGGAATAAATACCAGTTTGCAGTTGTTGGCAACCACCACGGTGTTGTCGGTGCCTACGCAGCCGTTGGCCGTAGTTACCTCCAGTGCTAAGGGGCCAAACTGCCTAACGGTATGCGTGGCTTGGGTTCCGCCGCTGGTCCAGCTATAGCGTGCAAAACCCGCTACTTCAATCAACTCGCCTAAGCACAGCCTAAAAGTATCGGCCAAAAAGTTGCGGGGTTTGGGCAGCAATGCACCAATACGCAGCGTATCGGTGGCGGCGCAGGCGCCATTCGACACGGTTACCCAATACTGGCCAGGATTTCGAACCCAAATACTGGCTGTGGTGGCGCCATTTTGCCAGCTGTAGCCCGTAAAACTACCAGGACTGATCTGTATGCTATCGCCCTCACAAAAGCTACGGTCTTGCCCAAGGTTTGGTTTTGGAATAGGGGTTACCGTGAGGTTCAATATCCTAATACTGTCGCAACTGTTGGCGGCTTTAAGGGTATCGCGGTAGGTGCCGCTTGCGGTTCTGCCTAAAAAACTTTGCCCTTCGCAAATGCTTTCGCTGATGGTGGTTGTTTTGC
>RDXD01000539.1 GCA_004292575.1 Bacteroidota bacterium | reverse complement strand
ACCATGCTGATGGCCATTCAGTTTGTAAAAAAAGAAGCGAATCCAAAAAAAGAAAAAGCGTTCAGAAAATTTATGCTAAATGTTTTGAAGGCACAGTTTGGCCAAGATAATTTATGGCACGAACCCACTACAGATTCTTACAGCTACCACCAACAAAAAACCATGATTGGTATTCAGGATAAGTTATCACCGGAATGGACTTTTCTGAATTATCAACCGGGTGAAATGATGGAAAAGTTTATACCAGCTGGTATTAGACTTTTAATTGAAATGGATATGCCAGGTTAGTAAGTTGCCCTAAAAACAAAAGAGGCTGCCTTTTAACGACAGCCTCTTTTTTCCATTTATTTTTTTGCCGCTTCTTCCAGCAAATGCTTTACTGCCGCTTCAAGTTGGGTGTCCTTTCCTTTCAAAAAGTCCTCGTACTTCAGCTGCACTTTTATATCAGGCTCAAGCTGTAAGTTTTCAAGCGGACGGTCTTCTTTTACCCCATAAAAAGCAATCATGGGAATACCGAAAACCAGGGTTGGATCAATTTGTGTTTCCCACCATACTGCCGTGCTCGTGCCCGGTACCGGCATACCTATCAGCTTGCCAATTTCTTTTGCCCGGTAGGCATAGGGAAAGGCGTGCGCATCGGAATAGTTGCCTTCACTCATGAGCACAGCACTTGGTTTCGACCATTTATCCCTTGGCTCGCCGCCCTTGGCCACATAGCCATAGGGCCTAAAAGTGGCATAGGGCTTGCCATCCAAAAAGTTGGAAAGGTCTTCGTGCAGCCATCCGCCACCGTTGAACCTTGTATCTACAATCAGTGCTTCTTTTTGCAAATTTTTACCCAGCACCTTATCAATAGCCTCCCTGAAAGATCCATCGTTCATCCCCTGTACATGCACATAACCAATCTTTCCGCCACTCAGCTTTTCTGTCATATCCTCCATAGCCTTCACCCAGCGGCTGTACATCAAGCCGGCTTCCTCACCTGCTGAAATCGGCTTTAAAGTTTCTTCATACCTCGTTTTGGCAGTTGGGTCATACATGGATAATAAGGTACGTTTACCTGCCTTTCGGTTTAGCAGGCTATACCAGTCCATTTTATCATCAATCACCACCCCGTCAATTTGTTCAATAATATGGCCCGCCTTTACGCTTGATGCAGCATTATCAAGCGGTCCGCCCAAAAGCACTTCATCCACTTTTACACCGGTTCCTGTAAATGTTTCATCCGGAATAATACCAATGGTTGCCGTTATATCAGGATTATTGGGTCGTGGGCTGTAGCGACCGCCAGTATGCGAACCGTTCAATTCGCCCAATATTTCGCTCAATAACTCCTGGAAATCGTAATTGTTGGTAATGTGCGGCAAAAAACGCTCATAAGCTTTCCGGTACATTTCCCAGTCAATACCATGCAGTTTGGGGTCGTAAAATTTCTTTTTCACCTGTAGCCAGGCGTGGTTAAAAATATAGGCACGCTCTGCTGCTTCATCCAGCATCATTTCACCGCTTATACCTACGGGAGTAACTTTTCCGGTTTCATCAATTTTTACCAGGCTCCCATTATTTGCCATCAGCAGCGTTTTACCATCCCTGCTCATTTGCAGGCTGCTTGAAGAAGCACCTACCTTGGCCAAAATTTTGGTTTCGCGGGTACGCAGGTCAGTTACCCAAAGATCGTACCCTTTTTCAAAGGCAGCGAGGTAATATAATTTAGTGGCATCCTTGCTCAGGGTATAATCTGCCAATGAAACGCTGTTCACCGTAAGTTTTACCCTGCGTTTATCTAAATTACTAACATCAGGCAGCCAGTTCTTTTTAGCAATACTGTCGCGTTTTACTTTGGCAGTATCCTTTTTGTCCATTTCCTCCCGCAGGGTCACATCTTCTTTTGACAGCACAAATTTGTCGTAGGCCTCTTGGTCAAAAAAGGCGGCATAAATATCCAGCTCGCGGCTACCCTGTAGGGCAACCGATTTACGCCCTTCGCGGTTGTTGGACCAGGTCATCATTTTTCCATCCATAAAAAACTTGGCCTGTCCATCGCCAAACCCGCTGTTGATGGGGTACACAGGCGGCCTACTTCTATCTACTTTACACAAACCAATATCGCGTGCACTATACACCCCGCGACCATCGTTAATGGCCAGCCACTTGCTATCGGGGCTCCATTCGTAGTACTGATCTCCGTCGCTGTAGCTAAAGTTGTTGCCATCTTTTAGCATTAGCCTGCTTTCTTTTGAAGCTATATTGTAAATCTTAACAGTATTTCTTTCTTCAAGGTATGCAATTTCCTTGCCATCGGGGCTTACATGCGGTTGAAACTCATCCTTATCGGTGGCAACTACTGCTTCTTCTTTAATAAGGGTAGCGGCATAGAAATAGGACTCCTCTTTGCGTACCATGGTGGCCTTATAAATATCCCAACTGCGTCCACGCTCGGTGCTGTAGTATAGCGTTTTGCTATCGGCTCCCCATGAAATCATGCGTTCCTGCCCGGGTGTATTGGTGATGCGCTTGGTAGAACCGCCTTCGGCATTTACCACAAAAACCTCGCCGCGAACCACAAAGGCAATCTCTTTACCATTCGGACTCATTTCAAACTCACTCACATTACCGGTAATGGGTACATTTTGCACCAAACTGCCCCTACCGTCATTAAGGATGGTTATGGAAACTTTTTTGGGTTCTGAGCCATCTTTCAAGGTGTACATGCTACCATTCCAGGTAAAGCAAAGGGTCGCGTCTTTACTCATAGAAAGGTGCCGAACCGGGTGGTCTTTAAATTGCGTTAACTGCCTTTCGGCCTCACGGGTAACAAGGGGCAGTTTGTAAATATTCTGTGCCCCATTTTTTTCGCTCAGGTAAAAAAGGTGTTTATCATCGGGGCTCAAAACCGGTTCGCGGTCTTCGCCGTTAAATCCGCTTAATTGGCGGTAGGTAGCTGCTTTCACATCCATCATCCATAAATCACGGGTTACCGATGAAGTGTGGTGTTTGCGCCACGGATCTTCATAACCCTTTCGATCTTGAAAAACGATGGCGTCGCCTTTGCTGTTGAAATGCGCATTTTCGGCTCCTGCCGCCGTAAGCAATTTGGCGCGTCCGCCTTTTACCGAAACCGTGTACAGGTTCTGAAAAAGTCTCGGGCTGTAAAACCGTACACTTGCAGCCGGTTGCATACGCGAACTTCCAAAAAGAACTTCGCTGCCATCGGCGGTAAAATCGTAAGGAAAATCGCCAGCACTATGGTGGGTAAGTCGGGTTGGCTCTCCGCCGGTAGCTGGCATTACAAAAACATCAAAATTGCCATACCGGTCGCTGGAAAAAGCAATTTGTTTGCCGTCGCGGCTCCACACCGGCATCATATCTTGCGCACTGTGTAAGGTAAGTGCCGTAGCTGTTCCGCCTGCGGCATCTACTTTATAAATATCCCCTTTGTAGCCAAAAGCTATGGTTTTGCCATCGGGGCTAATGGCGGGGTAGCGCATCCAAAGTACCTCCTGTGCATTGGTCTGTATAGTCCATAAAGAAATGGCCAATAAAACAACTGCTCTTTTTGTAATCATATTTGTATTTGTTTTTTGTGGAAATCAACGCCGGCCGTCAAATGTAGCCGAAATCCATTGCGTCCAAAAGGTAATTTTTAGCAGGGGTTAGTGGGTTTTTCCAACAATCATAACGCAAAAATCACAGGTTGTTCTATTAATTCACGCCCATTGGAGTCGAAAATGCTGGCGGCTGTTAATCGTAGTTTCAAATCCTATAGAGTTAGCACAGGGCATTCTTTCCTAGGATTGAAAAGGCCAAATAGGGATGAAATGCAAAAAAATGGATTGAAGCCAAGATGCTTCAAAAGCCAACGGCTATGCTGTTGGCGCCAGCGGTGAAGTGACCACACCAACTGGGATAGAAAAATGATTTAAATTGCGTGATGAAAAAAATATTACCTGCTATATGCTTGCTGTTTCTTGTGGCAGATTTGAGGGCCCAAAAATCCCTTAATGTTCTCACTTTTAATATCCGCTTCGACAATCCCAAAGACGCACCCAACGACTGGCCCAGCAGGAAAGACAAAGTAACCTCGCAAATTCTCTTTCATGAGGCGGACATTGTTGGCATTCAGGAAGCCTTGCACAACCAACTGATGGACATGCAAAACGACATGTCAGGGTACAAATTTACCGGGGTTGCCAGGGACGATGGAAAACAAAGCGGGGAGTATTCCTGCATTTTTTATAATACGAAGCGGTTGGAGTTATTGGCTTCCGAAACCTTTTGGCTGAGCCAAACCCCCACCGTAGCAGGGAGTAAAAGCTGGGACGCCGCCATTACGCGGGTGGTTACTTGGGCAAGGTTTAAAGACAAGCAAACCAAAAAAGTATTTTACCAATTCAACACCCATTTTGACCATGTGGGCAAAATTGCCCGCCGAGAAAGTGCTGCCTTGCTGCTTCGTGCCGTGGACAGCATTGCCGGTAAAACACCAGCCGTAATTACCGGCGACTTTAATGCCCAGCCACAGGATGAACCCATTATGGTGATACTGGATGCAGGCAATCCGCTGAAACTTACCGATAGCAAAACCCTTTCCGCAACCGGGCATTATGGGCCACAGGGTACCTTTAATGCTTTTGGCCCCAAAGAACAGGCCGATAAACCGATTGACTACATTTTCCTTAAAGGCAGCTGGCGGGTATTACAACACGCCACGCTTAGCCAAACCTGGTTTGGACGGTTCAGTTCCGACCATTTTCCAGTATTTGCGCGTCTTAGGTTGAGTAAAAAATAGGTTCAAAGGCAGGGCTTACTTACAGCATCTCTTTCAACTTAAACGCTTCAGTTTCTTTGGAAACACAGGATAACGGAATATTACTCTGCCTTTCTTAACAATCAGCAAATTACTTCCGCGTGTTTTTGCAAACACCGAACGGTTCTTACCTCATGCCAACTTGATACTACAGATTTGGGCCAGTTTGGGTGTCTTACAGTTCGGTTATTGTCATCCAAAAATGGAGGGATTGTTACCATAAAGACGTTCGGTGCGCATTTTTCTGGATGGCCAATCGGGCTATGCGCTTCAAACCCGAAAAAATCTGATTACCAAGAAGGACGTTTTTGGGCTATTTCGTCTTGAATTAGCTGCAATGCTAAAGCACTAGGCGGAGGCTTTATTGCTTTTTGCTTTTTACCATCCCAAAGCCACTTGCAGGTGTCGTCAGTTTTGAAGTAAGTAGCATTCGCTTTTACAATCACTACCTTACCCGGCTCTACTTTCAGGTTTTTTAGGGTAACATAATTAATTTGTGCTTGGTGAGCAATCGGCACAAAAACCAACATTGGGTTATTCAACGTGGGCGTATCGCTTACTTTAAATTCATCTAAGGTAAAGGCATGAATCAGTAAAACAATCCAGGTGGCATCCGCTTTATAAGGCATAATGCTGGCTTCATATTTGCCTTTTTCGCCCCCTAAGTCGGTATTCATTAATACTCCGTTGCTTTGCTTTAACAATGATGCCCGCCGTACGGTAAGGTTGTACATGTCGTTTACGTTACTGTTTTTTGATTGGTTGGTATCTTTTTCAGAGGGCAGTTGTAGGCCAGTAGAATTGTAGAGCCTGCTTTGCACATGAAGTGAAAAAAACCTTTTCGAGGCTGTATTCAATTCCAAATAAAGCCCGGGTTGAGCCATCCCAATTTGCCCAAGTAAAAGAGTGAGCAAGACTGGAAGCCCGCAAAATTTATTCATACAATTTTTTTTTAAATGAATGTTGAGCAAAAATAAAACTGTGGCAATGTACTACAATCAATAGGTGGGCAGCAATTTTTTACTATGCTTCCTAGTGTCATAGGCTAGAAAGGCAGAAACGCAAGAAGTACAAACGCCAATGGATTTGAGGCGATATGGCCTAGAAAAAGTGAAAGACCATACGCATGGGCTGTTTCGCCAGTTTGGCCTAAATGCTGGGTGAATTCAAAAAACGCGAAGTCTCAAACTTTTAAGTAGATAATCTGATAGTGGACATTGGTGTGCATTTGTGCAGAGCAGCGTAATCCAGCAGCGGCGGCCATTTATCAAAAGTTATGCCTGCATTTTGCCGCTGTTTGGTTTAGTAGCCGGTAGGTTATGTTTATCTGAAACCCATTACAGCACTTACGCCATAAGTGGTATGGGGTTAAATAGAAACACCTGCCTGCGTGTAACTATGCGACATTAGTATTTTTCGATGTCCTAGGCTTTCTACTTCTTCATCCATCAACAGGGCCATTATTATTGTTAGCGGTTTTGAACTACCATAGTCGCGACACGCTGCCAAAAATCGGCGCTTTTTTATGCATTCCGGTGTAACCCGATCATGCCCAGTACGGCCAATAGCACCCGAAGTTTTGGCGTGGCACATGGCGCTTACCCAGAGTATGCTATCCGGTTGTAGCATGGGTTTGGGTCGCATCCGCTTTAAATCGGATAACAGCGAGTTGTAGTAGGTGTTGCCCTTCCAATAATTTTTAAAACTGCTCTTGGGCCAATTTTTTGCCACGGCATTTAAAAACTGTTGGGGATATGGCCGCATCAAGTTGGGGATGTAAATCACTTGCTTTTTGGGCGTGCGAAAGGTATTCTTTGCTTGCGGCAGTGTTGCAGGCTTCATACTTTGGTTCACTCCAAACTTTGCCATAGGCGGCAAGGGGATCAATAGGTTGCTGCGCATTGGCACTACGCTAGTCAATGCCGTGCCATCTTTCCATACTAGTTCATGATCTTCTGTAGTTACGCAACTTTTTAAATGTATCCCTAGCCCGGTATAAATGAGCCCAATTTAATGGTACGGCCGCGCCAGAGCCACTGCTTTTCGCTAAGCGGTACCATAGGTTAGTCCACAAGCCATTTCGTTGGGTTTTGCCGCGTACTAGTGCTGCGTATTGAACGGCTATGGCGGCTAATTTTTACGCAAACCCGCAATCATGCTTATTTTGCGCACAGCAAACACCCGCTATGCAATCATTCCAACAACTCGCCACCAGCTTCAATCAGCAATTTTCTCAACCCCACTTTCCCAGCACACCCGCCACCCTGTACGATCCCAATCGTTATTTCCTTACCCTTGGGGGCAAGCGCATCAGACCTTTACTGGTGCTTATGGGCAACGAGTTGTTTGGCGATATTGTAAAAGATGCCTGGTCGGTAGCCAACGCCATCGAATTGTTTCACAACTTTAGCCTCATACACGACGATATTATGGACGCCGCAGAGCTGCGCCGCGGGCAGCAAACTTTGCACCACAAATATGGTACCAGCACCGCCCTGCTTGCTGGCGATGTTATGCTGGTAAAGGCCTACGACTACCTCAATCAAATAGAGGCCGACCACCACAAACGCATTGTAAATCTTTTTAACCGCACCGCCACCGAAGTGTGCGAGGGCCAGCAGTTAGATATTGATTTTGAGCGCCTAACCGCCGTATCGCATGATGACTATTTGGATATGATAAGGCTTAAAACCTCGGTATTACTGGCTGCCGCTTTGCAAATGGGAGCCATTTTGGGCACGGCCAGCCGGCGCAATCAAGATCATATTTACGCCTTTGGCCTCAACTTAGGTATTGCGTTTCAAATACAAGACGATTATCT
>RDXD01000371.1 GCA_004292575.1 Bacteroidota bacterium | reverse complement strand
TATGGGTTTGGTAATAAAATCGAAGGCCCCACCGTTCATAGCAGCCCTAATGTTGCTCATGTCGCCATAAGCCGACACCATAACAGCTTTTAGCAGCGGGTGCGTCTCGCCAATGCGCGCCAGCAAGGTAAGCCCGTCCATTTCGGGCATATTAATGTCACTCAGCACCATATCCACATCGGGATTGTCCTGCAATATTTTTAGTGCTTCTACACCATTTAGGGCAAATAAAAACTCAAGCTTGCGGTCGCGAATTTTTTGCCGAAACCGTTGTTTTATTAGCACCTCCAAATCTGCCTCATCATCGGCTACTAGGATTTTTGCCATTGACTCAGTTCTTTTAATTTTTCTTTGAGTGCAACAAAATCTACCGGTTTGTGCAAAAAGTCGTCTGCACCCAACTGTTTGGCAGTATTAAAGTTGTCGTCGTCGGCATAGGCTGTTATCATCATCACCATCGGCGTTGGCTTAGGCTCCGAACCTTTTATGGCTTCTAACAATTGAAGGCCACTCATGCCAGGCATGTTTATGTCCGACAGAATCAATACTGTACTTTTCTTATTGGCATCAAGGTACACCAGCGCCTCCTCGCCCGAAAATGCAAACGCAAAATCAAACTCCTGATTTCTTATTTCCCGTCTAAAGCGTTGTTCAAAAAGGGCTTTCACATCCATTTCATCGTCCACTACAAGGATTTTCATAAAAATTGCTGCTGTTATGGTTGTAAAATAAAGAAAAAGGTACCAGTTTTGGCGTTGTTATTTATAAACATGTGAGTTTCAAGGCAGTTTTCCGCCCACCTTGTGTTCCTGCTAATCATCCGGCCACTCGTTTTCGGGGTTTTGGTCTAGGCCATTCGGCACCCCTACAGGCAGCTTTATCACGAAGGCAGCCCCAAGTCCGGGTTGGTTTTGTACCGATAACTCGCCGCCGTGCGCTTTCACAATATCGTAGCTAAGCGAGAGGCCCAAACCGGTACCTTGCCCCGAGGGTTTGGTGGTAAAAAAGGGTTGAAAAATCTTGGATAGTATGTGTTCAGGGATGCCATTGCCGTTGTCGCGTACCGTTATTTCTATCCAAGGTGGGCTTTTCTTGGTGCTTACCCAAATGGTGGGTATATAATCAGGCACACCTGACTTCTTTTTTTCGGTCACCACATAAAAAGCATTGGTAATTAAGTTGAGCAGCACACGGCCCATATCCTGGGGTACCGCATTAATGGTAACGATACTGGCGTCAAAGTCGGTCTTCATGGTAGCATTAAAGCTATTGTCCTTGGCGCGCAAGCCGTGGTAAGCCAAGCGGAGGTACTCATCCGCAAGCGCATTAATGTTAACGGGTTCTTTGTGACCCGAACCTGTGCGGCTATGCTGGAGCATTCCTTTTACTATAGCATCGGCGCGCTTACCATGATGCAGTATTTTTTGCAGGTTTGACTGCACGTCCGCGGCAATTTCTGTAGCATCCGTTAGGTTACCCTTTTCTATTTCACCCACCATTTCTTGAAGCAACTCTGCGCTTACATCGCTAAAGTTGTTTACAAAATTCAAGGGGTTTTGAATTTCGTGGGCAATACCAGCCGTAAGTTCTGCCAGTGATGCCATTTTTTCCGATTGCACCAGCAGAGATTGGGTTTCGTTGAGCTTTACAATCGTTTCTTCCAACTCTTGTTTTTGTGCCTCTACTAAGCCGGCCTTTTCCTGCAACGCCACATAAAGCTGTTTGGTACTCTGCCTGCTTCGGTAAAACACCACCGCCACCACCGCCACTGCCAGCAGTCCAACCAACGCCGCCAAAGCCAACCACAGTTGCTTTAGGCTTGCTTTTTCGTACTCGTGCTCTTTTTTTGCAAAATTATATTGCAACTGGAGGGCCACAGCCGTTTTATCGCTGGCCAAAATATTAAGGGTATCGCTATAGCGTTTAAATCCTTTGTAATGCTCAAGTGCCATGGATGCGTTTCCATTGGCCAAGTATAAATCGGCCAGCAGCTCGTTGGTTTCTTTTAATACTTGTACTTGGCCAATACTTTGTGCCAAGCGCAGCCCCTCCAAGGCAGTGCTAATGGCGGTGGGCACATTGCCCATGTTTTGGTACACGCGTGCCAAACCCAGCAATGCCTGGCAACGAGGCACCAAATAGCCTTGGCGGGTAGAAATGCTAATGGCGTCATTGTAAGCACGTTGGGCCAGCTCTGAGCTGTCCATGGCGGCAAAAATCTTGGCCATCATGCGGGCCGATGCCTCCTGCAATTCAGTATTGTTTACCGCTAACGCCAGTGCCTTGGCCTTTTGTAAGCTTTGCAAGGCCACCTCGGGTGTACCCAACTCAAGCTCTACCTCCCCTAAATTTCTATAAGCCAGTATAATGCCTGCGGTATCCCGTTTTGCCACCGAAAGATCCAAAAGCCGTTGATAGTTGACGCCTGCTTCCTTAAACTTGCCTTGGTAGTAATATATATTGGCAATATTATTGAGCACGGCCCCTATAACAAAAGTGTCATTTTGCTTTTCGGCCAGCGGCAGCGCTTTATAATAGTTGGTAAGTGCAGCCTGATAATTGCCTTGGTCGGAATAAGTGATGCCAATATTGTTCAAAATTCCAGCCACCGCCGTAGGAAACTTGTTGTGGGTAGCCAATTCTAAAGCATCGTTATAACTTATGAGCGCATCGGCAAAGTTGGCTTTGTTTTGGTAGGCGTTACCCAAAATTTTATGGGCATCCATTTCACCCTTCACATATCCAATGGCTTTACAAAACGCAATTTGACGGGCCAAAACTCGCAAAGCGCTATCAGGATTGGCATCGGCTAACTGAAAGGCCCAGGCATTAACGGCGTTTAAATAGGCGGTATCCTTTGTATAATGGGGGTGTTTTTCAAAAGCCTGCACTTTTTGATACAGAAGCCGCTCGGCAGGCATCTGCGAAAACACCAAAAGCGGTGCCCAAACAGCGGCGATACAACACAAAAGCCATGGAGTGCGTGGCATAGTAAAAGTTGCAAATAAAGATTGAAACTGAAAGAAAGGGTATTTTATTTAAACAAATGGATTTAATTGAACGGAAGCGGCACAAAAAAATATTTGCTTTACAGCGCCTAGTCATTTAGCTTTACGGTAATAAAACCCTAGAAATGCAAAACAAATTTAAAGTTTTTAGTGCTGTTAAGCTATGGATGCTGGCAGTTATTCTTACCGCTGTGGCGGTAGGTTGTGGCACGTCGGAAGCACCCAAACCAGAGGCGGCCACCCCAGAGGCCATCACCCCAGCTTCTACGCCGGATAGTACCATGCCCCAACCAACCGACTCATTGCCCGTGGACAGCAACGCCACTTCACGCCCCGACCCTAGAAAAACCTAAGGATGCTGCGCTACCTTACACCAAATTTTGGCCTGCTGAAAGACTCTATATGGTCATCTCGGTGGGCCAAATTTTTTATTCTATACTTGTGCGTTTCGGCCTCGGCTACCGCACAATCGGTATTTCTATACGAATATAAGTGGCTGGCTCCCACGGGCGACAGTGTTGAGGCTGTAGCCCTACTCACCGTTTTTTCGGGGGGTGATGCAACGGCTAGAGTACGCTATGCCTTATCTGGCAACGATTATGTTGTAGAAATCAAACTTGTTGACTCCGTTTCACCACAAATGGCAAGGTTGCCAAACGAACGATCGTTGTTGCCATCTGAAATAACCGCGGTGCAGGGTACTGCCGACCGCAATTTTGTACCTACCGCGTTTACATTCGTGCGCACTGTTGTAAGAAACAAGGTTTCCTTTGAGCCCGAGGCAGTTTTTTGCGCCACGCCCAATGGCATGTGGCAGCGCACTACCGTTATCAGTAAAAAATGGTGCGCTTTCAACACCCTTACCCCTGAGCTGGTTGGTATTTTTTACGGCCCCGAGGAGGATTACTACAAAAATATTTTTAGTTTAGGCACCCGGAGTTTACCCTCCGCAGAAAGAAGATCCCGATTGTTTTTAATTGCCGTTGCCAACACGGTAGATAAAGACGTAAGAGAAAGCTGCCGTACCGATCTTTTTAATTGCCAGGAACTTTATAGCAATTTAGCCACCGGCTTGGGCATTAGGCTGGTGCAGCAGTCTGTTTTTGGGCGCGGCTTTTCAATGGCCGGCGTAGAGCGTGCCATAGCAGGCGTGGCAGCACAAAAACCCAATGGGAACGACATCTTGGTTTTCTACTATAGCGGCCACGGCTTTAGGTTGCCCACAGATAACACTAAGTTCCCTTACATGTCGCTGCGCACACGCGACGACCAGCCCCGTATGGCCAATGCCATAAATGTGGAAGCGCTTTATAACCGCTTGATGGGATTAGGCGCCCGTATGACCTTGGTGATTAGCGACTGCTGCAACGAGAAATTTGAAGCCGTTGCAAACACAGGACCGGAGTTGTTAGTGACCCGCTCGGCGGGCATTCCGCTGAACATCGAAAACTGTAGGGCACTTTTTTTTCCGCCGCAAAGGCGTGGTGTTTTGGTTACCTCTGCTGATGTAAATCAATTGGCATCGGGGAATCCCAGCATTGGTGGCTATTTCTCGCACCATTTTAAAAATACGCTTGAAGGGTACACCAGCAACCTAAAATCGGCAGTAAATTGGCTGCAATTGCTAAGCGAAGTGCGCCGCAGTACCGCACAAGAAGCGTTGGCTGCCCGCTGTTTTAACCCCAAAGTACCCTGTATGCAGCATCCTTGGTTTGCCATTAGGTAGCCGCCAAGAGCCACCCGGGGTTTAGAGTACCGCTGGCCTTACCTACAGCAGCGCGGCTGTTAAAATTGGTACTTTATAAACCGGGCCCGATACTTGTCTATCAGAACTTTCCATTCGGGCAGTTCCCACAGATTTTTTAACGCTCTATCGTTTTGCAACAAATATCCAAGCCTAAACCCCTGTTCCATGGCTCTGCTAAGCCACTGCATAGCGCTTTGCAATTCATTATTTTTAGCGTGTAAGCAAGCAAGCGTGTAACAATATAGCGGGTTTTGGACGGCATTAGGCACACTGTCTGTAATATAACCAATTGCCACTTTGGGGGGCGCACTAAATGCATATAGTGTCGATTTTAATTGTGCTAATTGCTGCACCTCATCGGGTTTTGAAAAACGGCCTTCTTGGTTTTGTATCAGTGTTAAAGCATATTTATAGTTACCAGTACCAATGGTCATTTCAATATGGTTAAAAACATCATTTGTAAGCAGCCCATTGTTAGCGCTAAGCGTGTCCAACTGATGATACGCGCCAAGAAAATCGAAGTTGTCGCGTTGGGCATGGTACAAACGGATTCTTACCGAGGCATTTTTAGGATCAATATCAAGTGCCTTTGCCAAGCACAGCGCTGCTGAATCGGGTTGTTTTTTCAGTTGGTACAGTTCCGATAAAGCCAGGTTAAAGTCAACGATACGCTCATCATCGCTAGCCAGCGCGGCGGCTTTTCGCAAATATGCAAATCCTGTTTCAAAAGGATGAAGAACAGGCCCTTGGAAGTTTATATTTGCGGGGACACCCGTCGGCCTCAGAAACCTTAGCATTGGCAGTCTTCCTTGGGCATCATCATCATCTCTGGGCAACCCATTCAACCCATTTTCTGTGCTATTCCAGTACCATGCTGGGTTACTCAGCAGCTTTTGCTTCCAATAAAGTCCCGCCCTTTTTTGCCAATGCGCGTCGTCTGGATTTTGCGTATTAACGGTTTGGTAAAATTGTTCTAATTCATAAGCACCTCGACTGTGGTTTAGGTAAAGCCACAAATCAGATGACTTGTTTTGGGCACTGGTTAAAAATACGTTGACTCGGTTTATGTATTGCAGCCAGGTTTGCTCTGCTGCCTGGTAATTCTTTCCTTTCATTTGCATGTCTGCCAGCATTTGGAAAGCCCTGAGCATGGCAATAGACGAATCGGAAGTAATTATGGCAAGCAGTGCTGCTTCGGCCTCTGCATAGTAGCCCTTATTCGCGTAAAGTTGAGCAAGGAAAAAATAATGACTTTCGGGTGCGTAGTGGAGGCTGGTAAGTAGCCGCTCGTAGCAGGCCGTTGTGGCAGTGTTGGCATGCAGTACTTCATGTTGTTTCAATTGCCTGGTGTACTGTTCGCGTGTTTTGTAGTTTGCTTTTGCGGTTAAAAAAAAGGGCTCCGCAGTTAGTCCGGCACCCATCTCCATCAGATACCTACCGTAGTGGTAGTTCAACAAAAAATCTTGCGGCTGCCGAGCTATGGCCGCTTTAAAAAGCGCATCCGCTTCCCCTGGGTTATACGTGCCGGTCTTCCAAAATTTAAGCGGGGTTAAAATAAGCAGATTGTTATCCTTAGAAATCTCTGCTGTATCTATATCCAACAAGCACGAGTCGTAGGTTTCTCTCATCACCAGCCCCAAACGCCGTGATGGCACCAGCTCATCAACTATCACGCCCGCAGAAAAAATAGGGGTCGGAAAAAAATACCCTTGCTTGCGGGTATGCGCCGCGTAAAAAAAAGAATCGGCTTTTTGATACCGGGCTGTGGTGGCGTAGGTTACTCCCAGGCGCTCAAAGGGTAAATAGTGCAGGGTGTTTACCCTTAAACTTTGCAGATAACGTCCCTCGGCACTTAAATAGTTTTTTTCAAACTCATCCGTAACACCCTCATTTACGGTAAGTACACTCAAATTGGGCTGTAGGGCACGGGCCTTAGCCGCCGCCTCTCGGGCCTTGCCAAAATTGCGCTGTACGTTATACAAGCCCACGAGGTTTGCCCACGGGAGCGCCCATGTGGGCGATAAGTCGGACGCTGTTTTAAAGTGATAAATGGCGGAGTCTAGCTGTCCCTTGGCGAACAAGACTTGCGCCATCTCATTATGTACATACGGCGCAAAGGGCTCCAAGGCCATAGCTCTGCGTTGATGCATTAATGCAGCGTCAAGAAATTGCTCACCGTTTGCTACTAAATTCAATTTTAGCCGCTCCACCACGCCGGCAAAATACTCCCGATCTACGAGCAAGCCACGCCTCGAAAAGTGGTCGTTGGGCAGCAACTTAATGGCCAAATCATACATTTTTACATATACATCAAAGCTTTTGCGGCGGGCATTGTAATAGCTGCGCTTGTCCAATTCGGCCTCATCGCCATCCAAATAATCAGAAATCATCTGATGTCCCTGACTGCTGATTATACTTGAAAACCGCTCGTTAAACCGGGTTAGTTCCGACGCTACCTTGCTCAAACGCAATACATACTGGTTAAGCGAGTCCACGCCAGCAGCCGATAAAACTGGTCGCAGGCTGTCGGCTACCATCCACAGCACACCCCTTATGGGCAATGCCAACAGGGCATCAAAATTAAAAACGCTATCCAAACTGCGGCGCTTCAACACTTCCGTAATGTAGTCAATAGGCTGTAGGGGAACACTTTTAAGTGTAGCCCATTGGCTGGAAAAACCGCCTACGTTGGAAACCCTCCCTGTAGTTTTAGACGTAGGGCGCGGCCTAACGCTGTCTAATTTGGCTAATTCAATAGCTGTATTTCCTACAGTTACCGGTGTTTGCTTGTGTCGTTGCTCTCTCAAAATTCTGTCTTTTGCAAACGCCTCCTGCACAAACCTGGTAACGGCATCGGCGTTAATAACCCTTGACGAGCCCTTTGCCGCATCGCCATACAAACCCTGCAAAAGATAAAAAGAAAAAACACCCCTACCACCACCCCAGCCCACATGCTCGGCCGATAGTTCCGTGGCAAGGCAACTGGCCAATCTTACCTCTCTACTCTGCACATCTCGCAGCTGCTGACCTATCCAACGTCTGCCACTTACGGCATCGCCAGCCAACTTGCCCGATCGGCACGCATCGGTAATTAGTATGGTTTGAACCCTGTACCTTGTGGAAAGGGTGTTGGCAAAATCATTGAGGTCTTCAATACGCACAGCGTGGTTAATATAGTTATTGGGTGGCGTATTGTAAGCCAACAAATACCCCAAGCTAACCGCAGTTTTGTTTTCCACATCGCCGTGACCAGAAAAATAGAAAAACACCCGATCGCCGCGATTTACCCTTTTTTGAACGCTGTACATGGCATCGTAAATAGCATTAAAAGTGGCTTTTTCGTTTACCAGTAAGGTTATGTTTGCGGCGGGTACGTTTCCTCCGGCACTCGACTGCAAAAACTGGGCAAAAAAGGAAGCATCTCGGTGGGCAAATTGCAAGGCCGGGATGCCGCTGCTTCGATATTTGGAAATACCCACTACTACGGCATAGGTTCTAGCACCGCCTACAGCAATAGGCGCGTTTAATACCTGCCCCAAAAGATTAGAGGCAATGGCGAGGGTGCAAACGGCCAAAATCATTTTTCGCATGAACATCATAATGGGCTAAAGTTAAGATTAACTTAGGGAATGGGGAAGAAAGCCCTTGCTAAGAACTTGGCTGCCAAGCTTTTTGGCATTAATGTCCAACCCGGATGATACAACTGCCGGCTTTTTGCCTTGAGTGGCTTTGTCTATGCTAAGGATAGCAGCGCCAACGGTTACCTATTTAAAACTGAGGCACATGCGCCTCGTGGTACTGAGCAGTAAAACTACCCAACACGGCCACCCCATCCCTAAAGCGCAGCTTATGCAACCCTAAATTCAACACATCCTCATCAAGCACAAGCCTTTTTGCAGCATCCATTGTTCCACCCATGGGGCCATTGCCCGGCTCTGCTGCTGCATTGTATTGAAATTGGCCATCCACCACCGTGCCTCGGGGATACATAATGCCCGGTTGGCCCATTCCCCTAATGTCAAGGTAGGCCGGGTGATCTAATCCCAAACTGTGGCCATATTCATGGGCTGCGGTGGTGGGTGTATGCTGTAGGTTGGCCAGTTTAAAATAGCCCGAATTACTGCCAACACCATCCACGAAGCTCACATCGTGTACACAATAGGACTCCACTCTAAAGTAATTGTTGGCAGGGTTGGTGTTGTACCAAACTTCTTGGGGTAAAAGCCGTGGCTGGGCATGGCCGCTAATCCTGAAAACCACTTTTAGAAACGTTCCATCTATTGCTACTTCGGCCCCCGGGGCATTCCACAAATGGGCAGTTCGCCGGGCCACCTCTGCCGCAAGGGTTTGCGTGGCTTCGGTTCCATAAAAATAAAACACCGATTCTACAATAAGCAGCCCTTGTTCAAAATTGGGGTAAACAATGCCCATGCCGGAAAGGTAAGCACAAACAAAACAGGACTACCAATGGCAGTCCTGTTTGTAAAGTTGCAATAAAAATGTTAGAATCTAGTAACCTGGGTTCTGCGTAAGATTTGGATTAACTGCTAACGCACCCGTAGGTATTGGATAATACAAATATTTAGCATCAGACACAGTGGGCTTCAAGGTACGGCTGGCTAAGAAGGTACCAAAGCGAATTTGGTCCATACGGCGCCATCCATCCCAGTAAAACTCCCGCTGCCGCTCGTCTAGCATTTGAGCAAGCGATACGGAACCTACTAACGCGGTGGCACCGCGACGCGTACGCAAAGTATTAACACCAGCAAGCGCTTGTGCAGCACCACCGGTACCTCCGCGCAGCTGTGCCTCAGCTTTTAGTAGTAATACGTCGGCATAGCGATAAAATACGTAGTCGTTGTCGGCATTGTTATCGTTAGCTGGCGCATAGTCAATGGGATAACGGTACACACGGATACCTGTATTTTCAAGATTATTGCCCGATTCTACCGAAGCTACGGCACGGGTAAAAGAAAGAGGCGCGCCTTTTCTGTCTTTTAATGCAGCGTCGTTGCTAAGGTCGTATTGCTGACCAATAAGAAAGCCTGTATTAATGCGATTGCCCGGATTGGGTAAGCTGGATACACCTGTAGGATACACCACGCCACGACGGGTATCGGTGGCTTCAAATCTGTCGTACACTTCGGCCAAAGTTGCAAAACCGTTCCAGCCGCTTTTGTTCATGTTGTAGTGGTTGGTTTTGTACCAAGCCGAGCGTACGCCACCACCTCTTGAACCACCAATGTTTAAGCCTACCAAAATGTTTTCGGTGCTGATAGAGGAATTGTTAGGCGCGTAATTGTCCCACACATTGGCCGAAAGCGTGTAGCGACCGCTGTTGATGATACCATCGGCAAGGGTTACCACCTCATTCATATCGGCCGCAGCAAAACTGTAGGGCAACTGGCTGCGATTAGCATAAGTGGCCTTCTGTAACAGCATTTTCATTAGCATCACGTCAGCAGCGTCTTTTGTAGCGCGTCCGGCGGTAGAAGGGCCGCTAGAATTGGGTAGGTTAGCCCGTATAGACTTAACCTCGCTAATCAAAAAATTGATGGCTTCAGTACCCTTTAATACGGTGGGGGGATTCAGCAGATTTTCACCGGGTTGCCTAAAAGGCACCTGCCCATATAAATCTAACACGGTAAACATGGCAAAGGCACGTATAAATTTTGCCTCGGCTTCAATTTGCAGTTTGTTGGGGGCAGTGCTGCGGGGAATAAACGTAAGAATATTGGTGGCATTAAATACCAGTTGGAGTAAGCCGTTAAAAGAACTGGCTACCTGCGCATGGTCGGCGTTCCACTGATGGCTGTGAATAACACGCCAAACACCATTGTCATCCCAGTCGCCACCGCGGGTAGGCACCAACGACTCGTCGGTGCTGTTCTCGAACAGCGATGTGGGACCATCTTGGTTTTGGAACGTTTGCAACCCATCGTATGCCGATTGAATAAGCACATTTAAATCGGCAGTAGCCGCCAAAAACACTTCGGCATTTGCCTGGGTTGTGGTGGCGTTTAAGCCCTCATTCAGCTTCGTACAACTGGATGCTGCCATGGCTACGGTTAAACCGAGCAGGCTTACTTTTTTTATTGAATTTTTCATCTTCTAATTTTTATGTTTTAATCAAATTTTACAACCCGAAGCGAATGCCAAACTGAAAGTTTCTAGCCGCAGGGAAAGGCAAATACTCTATACCAAATGAGGGTACACCGCCAATGTTTTTATCTACGTTCACCTCGGGGTCGAAACCTGTGAACTTAGTAATTACAAACAAGTTTTGACCGGTTACAAACAACATGGTATTGTTCAAACTGCCCACATTGCCAAGGTTGTACGACAGCGACAGGTTGGCCATGCGCAAGAAGTCACCTTTTTCAATATAGCGGCTCGATGTTTTGATGGCGTTAGCCAAATCTTCCTTAGGGTTCAAACTCATTAAATCGCTGGCAATGTTACGGGTACCCAAGTTACCAATGGGTAACACTGCATTGGCTGTATTGTTGTACAAATCGAAGCCCAAAGCACCGTTAATGTTGGCGGTAAGCGTAAACTTTTTATAAGTCACGTCTGTGCTAAGACCAAAAAGCGTGGTTGGGTTGGGATCACCCACGAATTCGGGATCTTCGTTATTGGCATAAGTACCAACACCTTTGCTATCTAACCCTGTAAAACGACGGGTATAAAAGGCATTGAGCGGCTGGCCATTATCAATACGCTGTACAAAAGCTCCCGACAAACCCTGTCCGTTAATGGCACCAGTAAAAATGGGAGGACCACTGTATCCGTTAAACTCATTCTTTAAGAAAGTGGCATTCAGAGTTAGGTTCCAATTAAAATCTTTTTTATTGGCCAAAACGCCAGATACTGAGAACTCCATACCCGAGTTTGTAATGGTAGCATTTTCAATATTTTTCCATACACTAACAGCGGGTGCCGGCTGTATGGCAGCAAAAGCAAACAAAATGTCCCGCGTTTTGCGGTTAAAATAGTCTATGCTACCAAACACACGACCGCGAGCTACCGAAAAGTCAACTCCCACGTTGGTTTGTTGAGTGGTTTCCCACTTCAAATCGGGGTTGGCCACATTTAGCTGTACCAGTCCACCAGCATTGTTGGCATAGCCCCACTGGGTTTGTGCCGAGCCAGCAGGAAAAGCCTGATTTCCGGTAAGGCCCCACGATGCACGCAATCTCAGGTTTTGGAAAATATTTCCATCCTTTATAAATGACTCGTTACCAATGTTCCATGCGGCAGCCAAAGATGGGAAGTAGCCGTACTTATTGTTGTCGCCAAAACGGCTTGAACCATCGGCCCTAAAAGTTGCGGTCAACAGATACTTGTCCTGATAATTTGCACCAACCCGTCCAAAAAACGATTGAATTGAAGATTCAGGATCTTCAAAAGAACCGATGCCTCTGCTGGCTACAGGTGAGTTATTCAGGATGTTGTAAAATGGCACATCATCGTTGGCAAAACCTACACCGGTAGTACCAGAGCCCGACCAAACAAATTTTTGATATTCATAACCACCGAGTGCATTAATGCTGAGATCATCGTTTAGTTTCTTGTTATAGCTAAGTGTTTGCTGTAGTACCAGTGTGGACATTTCGCTATTGCCCTGGTACCCTAAACCCAAACCTTCGATTTCGGTAAGGCTAATATACCGGGCCATGGCACCTTTACGCACCCCGGTTTGGCGATTGGCGCTTACATTAAACTTATAATCTAAACCATCTGCCAGCTTATATCCCAATCCAGCCATACCAAGCAAGCTGCCGATGTTAGAGATATCGGTATAGCCGCGCTGCATGGCAATTGGGTTAACAATTGACGAGCCTCTGATGATATTAACGCTGCCGTCGGCATTGTAGAGGTTTTGCGTAGGATTCCACTGCAAAGCCATTCCCACTAAGTTGCCTTTAAAGCCAGCATCGTTGGTAATGGGTGCAATGTTTTCAGTGGCCTGACCAGCAAACACGTTAAAGTCGAAAGTCAAACGCTTGTTTCGCAGCAGTTTGTATTGGCCATTGGCATTTACCGTAAAGCGGCGCAGGTTGGTTTTGCGTATTACGCCATTTTGATCAAAGTAGCCCAAACCCAACCGAAATTTACCATTTTCGCTGCCACTGCTCAACCCTACATTGTAATTCTGGGTTAACCCAGTTTGTGTAATGGCTTTTAACGCATCGGCACTGCCGCCCAAATCTCCTGCTGTCAAATTATAGCTTTTCAGTGCACTGCGGTAGCCATCGGCATCCAATATGTCGAATTTGTTTGCCAAGGTGCTGATGCCCACCGACGCACTCACGTCGGCCTTGGTAACACCTACCGACCCCTGCTTGGTGGTGATAACCACCACGCCATTGGCTGCCCGCGAGCCATAAATGGCAGTGGCCGCAGCATCTTTCAGAACTTCCATACCGGCAATATCGTTGCCATTAAAGAAGTACAATGGGTTAGCATCGGGGGTAATGCCCAATCCATTAGGCGAAAATCCCGGACGTGCTAGGCGGCCATCTAACGGAATACCATCAATAATGTACAGAGGATTGTTGCCCGAGCGGATGGAGCTGTTGCCGCGGATGCGGACTGTGGTGGGTGCACCAGGTGCACCGCTGTTTGACACCACTTGCAAGCCAGCCACCTTACCTTGAATAAGCTGGTCGGGCGAGGCAATTACACCTTGGTTAAAATCTTTGGCTCGTACTGAGCTAACCGCGCCAGTTAGGTCGCGCTTGCGTACCGTACCGTAGCCTACTACCACCACCTCGTTCAAATTGTTGGCCTCGGTGGCTAACTGTACAGCAATGGTGTTGCCAGAAATGGCTACTTCTTTAGAGCCATAACCAACAGCAGAAAGCACCAGCACTTTGGCATCGGGGCCTACTGGCAAGCTAAAGGCGCCCGAAGCATCGGTTGAAGTGCCACTCTTTGACCCTTTTACGGTCACAGATACACCGGCAATGCCGCTGCCATCTTTAGCATCGGTTACTCGGCCGGTTACAGTTTTGTTTTGTGCAAATGCTGGGGCAAGCATGCAAAATAATGCAGCTACAGCAGCCAGCAATCTCGTGGAAAGATTCCCTTTCATAAGCAAGAAGCGTTTGTTTGACGTGAAAAATTAATTCGAAGACATTTGGTGATGAGCATGAGGTGTGGCGGTAACCTAATACAGGCCATCAGTTGACCGCCAACTCAAGATGAGGTACGAACGCCCATCTTAAACCGCTGCAAACAGCAAGCACTGTAATCGTTTACATTTAAGTGGCGTCAAAGTTGAGTGTGAAATGTTTCATAAAAAAAAATAATTATGTCTAAAGTGTTGCAAACGATTGCGAACATGTTTGCGACAATGATTTTGGTGCATAATTTGTTACAGCAACCCTACAATTTCAATTTTTAATGGCCTGAATTGTTGCCAAAGGAGTTGTGTGTATGTTTGCCGCATGAACGGTCCTGCCACGCTCAAGAAAATTTCCGAGCATCTCAACATTAGCATTTCCACCGTAAGCCGCGCCCTTAAAGACCATCCCGATGTAAGTGCCGAAACCAAACTACGGGTGAAAGAGCTTGCGGAAATGCTGGACTACGAGCCCAATGCGTTTGCGGTAAGCCTGCGCAAAAACCACAGTAATTTGTTTGCGGTTATGGTGCCGGAAATCAGCAATTTCTTTTACCATTCGTTTATCCAAAGCGTTGACCACGAGGCCCGGCTTATGGGATACAGCATAATGGTTTTGCAAAACCTGGGCAACCCCGAAACCGAGGCGGAAAACCTGAAACTATGCCGAACCAACCATGTGGCCGGCCTATTTGTGGCCCTAGGCACCCATGGCACCAACTACGAGGCATTTCAGAAACTGCAGGAGCGAAACATACCGGTGGTTTTTTTTGACATTGTGCCCGAAACCGGTGTTTTTGAAAAAGTGTGTCTTAGCGACTACGAAGCCTCGTGGGTTTGTGGCGAAAAACTGGCCAAAACTGGGGCTACCCAAATGCTGGCTTTGCTGGGAAGCCAAAGTTTAAGCATTACCCATAGGCGCGAAAGTGGATTTAAAGACAGCCTGCAAAAAGCCGCGCTGCCAGTACCCCTAGTGGTTTATTGCGACAATCAGGCGCAGGCGCAGCAGCAAGTGCTGGCCTTTTTTAGCCAGCCACAGCCCTACACCGGCATATTTTGCATGAGCGATGAAACGCTGTGTGGCTGCATAAAAGCACTGCAACAACTTAACCTGCAGTATCCCAATCAGGTATCGCTCATTTGTCTTAGTAATGGCTTCATCCCCACCCTTTTTCACCCCATGGTTGATTATGTGGAAACCAGCGGCAGTCGCCTCGGCGTTTTGGCATTTGCCCGCATGAAGAGTTTGCTGGTAAACAAAGCAGACCAGCAAGAATCGTTTCTCAGCTGTCCGTATTTCAAAGGCGGATCTCTGGCAGGTTGACAAAAAAGTTAGTACACCATATTAATGCACACACTATCTTGCACCTCTGTGATTAAGTTAACCCATACAAAACATACCATTAAACAACCCCCAACGGGAGGCAGGTAGCAGTGCATCGTAGAAAATTCACTTACCATATTTGGCCTTCCTTAACCGGGGGGCTTTTTTTATACGTTTTACACTAAAAAAAATCAATAAAAACAATGAAAGTAGCGGTAGTAGGTGCCACAGGACTGGTAGGCACCAAAATGTTGCAAGTGCTGGCCGAGCGCAATTTCCCGATATCTACGCTGATTCCCGTGGCGTCGGAACGCTCTATAGGCAACGAGGTTATGTTTAATGGGAAAGGATATGTGGTAGTGGGGGCAGCAGATGCCATAGCGGCAAAACCCGACGTGGCCCTGTTTTCGGCGGGTGGCAGCACATCGCTGGAATGGGCACCCCGATTTGCCGAAGCAGGCATCACCGTAATTGACAACAGCAGCGCATGGCGCATGGACCCAACCAAAAAACTGGTGGTTCCCGAGGTAAACGCCGATGCGCTTACCCCAACCGATAAAATAATTGCTAACCCCAACTGTAGCACCATACAAATGGTACTTGTGCTGAAGCCGCTGCACAACAGGTACCGCATTAAACGTGTGGTGGTTAGCACCTACCAAAGCGTAACCGGCACGGGCGTAAAAGCCGTAAATCAACTGATGAACGAACGCCAAGGGCTAGAAACCGAAATGGCCTACAAGTACCAAATTGATTTGAATGTGATACCACAAATTGATGTGTTTTTAGATAATGGATACACCAAAGAAGAAATGAAAATGGTGAACGAAACCAAGAAGATAATGGGGGACGATAGCATTAGGCTTACTGCCACAACAGTGCGCATACCCGTAATGGGTGGCCATAGCGAAAGCATAAATATTGAATTCGAAAATGATTTTGAACTGCACGACGTACGCCAGATTTTGGCGGCAGCACCCGGCGTGGTGGTTCAGGATGATGTGGCCAACCAAGTGTATCCCATGCCACTATTTGCCAACGATAAAGACGAAACATTTGTGGGCCGCATTAGGCGCGACGAAAGCCAAGCCAATACCCTAAATCTTTGGGTAGTAAGCGATAATTTACGTAAAGGCGCAGCCACCAATGCCATACAAATAGCCGAATATTTACACCAACAAAAAATGATTGGCTAAAAAATAAAAAAACAACCGGAGCTAAATAAGTTTCGGTTGTTTTTGTTTTATATTAAATCACTGGAAATGCTAGGGTACGTCGTGTGCCAGTGCCTGATTTATAAAGTGAATTAGCGGCATGGCCACTCGAAATTTACTGGCGGCTAATTTTACCAAATCGTTGCTGCACAAGGCTGCCTTAGGTAACGGAACAGAGGCAATAAAGCTTTTTAATTTGAGCATTTCAATGGCTGGATTATCGGCTTCATAACCCTTGGGTGGCCTACTGAGAACATCAGTTTGCGCTAAACCACCAAACGCTTTTTTAAATGATTTTGAAGTGATGATGCCATTAAATGCTGCAAAATTATAGTCAATTTCCTGCCGTATTTTTTTTAGGTCTGGCGCCATAGGCATCCATATACCGCAGGCTAAAAAAGCGGCATTGGGCTCTGCATGAAAGTAATACCCAGCATTCATTACTTTTTTGCCCCCTGCTGTTATGTGTAGCGCAAAATGGCTTTTGTAAGGGTCTTTGTTCTTGCTAAATCGTACATCACGGTTTATGCGAAAAGTACACTGCTTGGCAGTAAGATGTGCCACGCTGGCATCAAAGGCTGCAGTCTCTTTTAGCAAGGCATCTGTAAAGGCTTCAAAATCTTCCTTGGCGGCATCGTATTGACTGCGGTGTGCATCAAACCAGGGCTTGTTATTGTTTAGCTTTAATTGTTCGAGGAATTTAACGGTACTTACCTTTAGCATGGCAGAGAAAATGTGTGAGATGAAACAATTTTTATCATACAAAACAAACCCTACTCTTGTTGCATGAGGCTTACAAAATCATCCTCACTTAAAATAGTAATTGCAGGAATTTTCTTTGCTTTTTCTAGTTTGCTCCCGGCATCGGCACCCACCACCAAGTAGTGCAACTTGCTGCTTACACCGCCTAAAATACTGCCCCCCAGTTTCTCTACCTGTGCTTCGGCCTCGCTGCGTTTTAGGCGGCTTAGGGTGCCGGTAAACAAGAAACTGAGCCCGCTAAATCTGGCCTCGCCCATAGCAGTGGCGGCTTGTTTTTGCTGCACCATGTTAAGCCCCAAGTCTTCCAGCTGCCGAAGCATTTCAATGTTTTGCGGATTTTTAAAAAACTGCACAATGCTGGCCGCCACCTTGGGACCCACATCGGGAATCTCTAGCAACTGCTCGGTGTTAAACTGTTCTATGTCCAACAAATGATTGACCTGTTGTGCCAGTGCTTTGGCCATTGATTCGCCCACATGCCTGATGCCTAAACCATAAATAAGCCGGTGTAGCGGTTGCTGTTTAGAAGCAGCAATGGCTTGCTTTAAGTTATCAATGGACTTTGAGCCAAAACCATCTAGTGTACCAATGCGTTCAAAATCAAGGGTGTAAATACCCGGAATATCCTTTAAAAGGTCATCTTGGTAAAACTTTCGCACCTGCTGTTCGCCAAAGCTTTTAATGTCCAACGCATCCTTACTTACAAAGTGTATCATTTTTTCCACCACCTGAGCCGGACACTCAATGTTTATGCAGCGCCACACGGCCTCGTCGGCCTCTTTAAACAGGGTGCTTTGGCAAGCCGGGCAGCACTTAGGGTACACAATGATTTGCTCGTGGCCCTGCCGAAATTGCGGCAAGCTTTTTACAATTTGCGGTATTACATCGCCAGCACGCTCCACAAGCACGGTATCGCCCAGGCGTAAGTCTTTTTCGCTGATGTAATCGGCGTTGTGCATGCTAATGCTGCTTACCGTAACGCCGCCCAAATACACGGGCTCCAACTTGGCCACGGGCGTTACCGCTCCCGTGCGACCTACCTGAAAATCGACGCCAATGAGCTTAGTGGTAGCCTGGCGGGCCTTAAACTTGTAAGCCATGGCCCAACGGGGGTGGTGCGTGGTCATGCCCAAGCGCTCTTGCAGGTCCAGGTTATTCACCTTCACCACCATACCGTCTATTTCGTAAGGCAACTCATCTCTAATGGCTTCGTATGCATTGCAGTAGTCAATTACGCCCTGTATGCCTTGCACCACTTTCATTTCGTGCATAGGGCTTTTAAACCCCAAATCCCACATCATTTGCAGCATCTGGGCGTGTGTGGTAGGGGTGGGCCGGGTAGCCAAGGCCGGGTTTTCCAGCTTCGAAAACCAGCTTACATGATACAGAAACGCCTCAAGTTTGCGCCGGCCAACCTCGCGGGGATCTTTCAAACGTAGGCTACCGGCAGCCGCGTTGCGCGGGTTTGCCAGCGGCCCTGTGCCCTCGCGAGCCAAACTGCTGTTGTAGTCTGCAAAGGCAGCCTTGGTCATCATTACTTCGCCCCTAATTTCAACCTGTTGCAAGCCAAATTGGCTAAAATTGGCGGACAGTGGTATGTTTCTGATCTGTTTGCTGTTTGCCGTTATATCATCGCCCTGCACACCGTCGCCGCGGGTAGCACTCCTTACCAACAAGTCGGTGTCGTACAACAGGCTCAGGCTGGCGCCATCAAACTTGGGCTCTATGCAGTACTCCACCTCTGCCAGTTTACTCATGTCGCGTACTTTGCGGTCCCAGTCCGTAAGGTCGGCAGCGCTGTAGCTGTTGTCTAAGCTCAACATGGGTACTATGTGGCTTACCGTTTCAAAACCCTGATTAAGACTACTGCCCACCCGCTGCGTGGGGCTATTGGCCCGCACAAACTGCGGGTTCAAGGCTTCAGCCTTTTCGAGCTTTTTGTAAAGCATATCGTACTCCCAATCCGAAATTATGGGCTGGTTGAGCACATAGTATTTGTGCTCATGCTGCCGAAGCAGCTGCTGCAAAGCCAGCGCATCTTCTAAACTGTTCACTGGGCGGTCGGCATCTATCCAGCCCCGGGTTGTGGTGAGCAGTTCACCATCATCTATTTGCAATGCCATAGCACACGGTTGTTGGTTAAAATGGTTAAGTCATCGTTGCTGGTAGTGGCTCAAAAGTGCACACACACCACACCTTTGGCAAAGAAAAGCAACCAGAAACAAACGGTGTGGTAAAAATGACATGTTAATATTACACAATACTAGTATTTTCGAATTCCTTTTACCCACATATTTCTTCCCTATCCAGCCATGAGTTACGACCATAAGACTGCTTTAGCACCAAACATGCCGCTCATAACCAGCGCATCAGAGCTGGTAGGCAACTATCCAAAAATGGCCATTACTGTTGACTGTGTCATATTTGGTTTTGAAGACAACAAGCTAAAAGTGCTGTTGATAAGAAGCGATTTGCAGATGTATAACGATAAATGGAGCCTTTTGGGTGACGTAACGCTTGCCAACGAGGAGTTTGAAGACGCTGCCTACCGCATTTTAAAGACCCGCACCGGCATGACCGATGTGTATTTGGAACAAGTGCGCACATTTAGCCAAGTTGCCCGACACCCGGGTGGCAGGGTTATTACCGTTGCCTACTGCTCACTGCTCAACATTCGGCACCATCAGCTTAAAATTACCGACAATGAGTTGCACTGGCATTCGCTTTCCTCCTTGGGCGATATGGCTTTTGACCATCAACAAATTATAGACCGCTGCTACAACTGGCTGCAAAAACGCATCCAGGAGCACCCGCTTGGCTTTAATTTACTGCCCGAAAAATTTAGCCTTCGCGAGCTTCAAAACTTATACGAAGCCATTTTGAACGTAGAGCTTGACCGAAGGAACTTTAGAAAAAAGTTTTTTTCCATGGACTTTTTAGAAGATACGGGCGAGTTTGAATTTGACGTAAAGCACCGACCGGGCAAACTTTATCAATTCAACTTTGCGAAGTACGAAAAAAATAAACGCAAATGGATTGGAATAGATTTTTAATATAAAGCTGATTATCAATTGCTTAAATAAAAAAATCTGGCTTATCCCCTTGTATATAACCAGAAAGAATAAAATGTTTTTTGCCATTGTGTAAATAGTACACACTTTTGTATCCCGTTAACGTTTGCGGTTGCGCCGCTCATTTATAATAAATGCTTGCTATTATGAAAAGAAATCTTGCTACGGCATTCTTTTTTTTGGTGTCTATTGGTGTAAACGCCCAGCTGCTGAGTTGGTCGCCACAGTTTCCTACCGATGCCAGCACCATAACCATTACCCTGGACGCCAACCTTGGCAATAGGGGTTTGCTTGGCTACGATGCCAATGATGTGTACGTGCACACCGGCACCATAACCAGCGCAAGCACTGGCGCCAACGACTGGAAATATGTAAAGTTTGGTAGCACTGCCAACCTGTTTAATACGCCTCTAGCCGATTTAAAGGCCACGCCTGTACCCGGCATGCCCAACCGGTGGACATTTACGATTGCAAACCCCAGAAGTTATTATGGCGTGCCCGGCGCCGAAAGCATAAGCCGTATTTCAATTTTGTTTCGCAACGGCAACGGCACCCGCGTGCAACGCAATGCTGATGGCAGCGACATGTATATACCCCTAGCTACCGGCGCATTGCAAGCACGCATTACAAATCCTTTTAAGCAACCCACATTTATACCGCGTGCAGAGGTTATAACGGCAACCATTGGCCAAAGTCTCCCCATTGCCGCTGCAGCCAGCACCTCGGCCGCGCTAGAGCTATTTTTTAATGGCAGCAGCATAGCCGTGGCCAACAGTACCACCATTTCGGCTTCGCCATTGCTTTCGCAGCCAGGCAACCAGCGCATCATTGCTGTGGCCAATGGTACCGCCCGCGATACCGTTGACTTCTTTTTGCCTGCTGCCACTGTAAGCGAAGCCTTGCCCGCAGGATTAAAAGATGGCCCCAATTATAGCCCCGACAATACCTCGGCCACGTTAGTACTGTATGCACCAAACAAGAGCAACGTGGTGGTGGTAGGCGATTTCAACAACTGGATGCCCAGCACAGCCTATCAAATGAAGCGTACTCCCGATGGGCTGCGCTATTGGCTAACCCTGCCCGCAGCCTTGGTACCGGGTACCGAATACGCCTACCAATTCTTGATTGATGGAACACTTCAGGTGTCGGACTATATGACCCAAAAAATTCTGGATGGATGGAATGACCGGTTTATAAACACCTTGGACTACCCCAACCGCTACCCCAATTTAAAGGCCTACCCTGCTAACCTGCCCAACGGCATGGTAAGCGTGCTTCAGCCGGGCAAGCCAACCTACACATGGAGCAGTGCAACCACCAATTTTCAGCGGCCCGATAAGCGCAATCTTATTCAATACGAAATTCACCTACGCGACTTTTTGGCCCGCAACGATTGGAAAACACTAATTGACAGTCTTAATTATTTGGCCAATTTGGGCATCAACTCCCTAAGCGTGATGCCCTTTACCGAGTTTGAAGGCAACAACAGTTGGGGCTACAACCCTGCCTATATGTTTGCCGCCGATAAGTTTTATGGGCCCGAAAACGACCTGAAACGCTTTATAGACAGCTGCCACGGTCGCGGTATTTCTGTGGTGCTAGACATGGTACTAAACCATCAGTTTGGCCAAAGCCCACTGGCACAAATGTATTGGAACAGTGCCCTTAACCAACCCGCCGCCAACAACCCTTGGCTAAACCCCGTTCCCAAACACGGCTTTAATGTGGGCTACGATATGAACCACGAAGCACCGGCTACCATTAAGTTTGTGGAAGATGTGATGCGGCACTGGCTCGAAGAATTTAGAATTGATGGATTTAGATGGGATTTAAGTAAGGGCTTTACCCAACGACAAACCTGTGACAACAATGGGGCCAATTGCAACGTCGGCAGTTGGAACGCTTTCGACCAAAGTAGAGTAAACATTTGGAATCGTATTTACAACCAGTCGCAGGCCATTTCGCCCAATTGCTATATGATACTCGAACATTTGGGCGACGACGATGAAGAAAATGCGTTGGCCAGAATGGGAATGATGTTTTGGGGCAAAATGACCGATCAGTTTAACCAAATGACGATGGGCTTTGCCGACAACAGCGATATTAGCCGCAGCTACGCCACTACCCGTTGGAGCAGTTTTGGAGCCAATCCACCTCATCACTTGATGGCTTACGCCGAAAGTCACGATGAGGAAAGGTTGATGTTTAAAAATACGCAGTTTGGCAGCACGGCAAATGGCAACCACAATACACGCAGCACTAGCGTTAGGCTGCGCCGCGCCCAAATGGTACCTGCATTTTTATTTACCATTCCTGGCCCAAAAATGATGTGGCAGTTTGGCGAACTGGGCTATGAACAAAGCATTAACCGCTGCGAGGATGGCTCAATTAATACCGACTGCCGCACGAGTCCTAAACCCGTTTTGTGGGAATACCGCACGCAAACCAATAGGGTAAACCTGATGAACATGTATGCCCGTATGGCTAGGCTGCGCACCCAGCTGCCACAGTTTAGCAGCACCTTTACCACCTACGATCTTAGCTTTGGACTTACCGGAAACTTTAAGTGGCAAAGCATACGTAGCGCGGCATTGAACGTAATGGTTATTGGTAACATTAACGTATTTGCCGAAACAGGTACGGTTACGTTTCCCTCAACAGGTACTTGGCACAACTATGCCAACAACATTGCACTAATTCCCGGCGACCCCGACAACAACCCATTTAACAACGTAAACAATGGCTTGAGTAGCACGCAGTTTGTGGTAAATCCCGGCGCTCAAACACAAAGTTTTACACTACAGCCGGGCGAGTTTGTGGTGTTTACCAGCCAGGATGCCAACACCATTTTACCACTACGCCTGGTAAGCTTCAGCGGCTTTAGGCAACCGAACGCCATAGCACTACAATGGCAAAGTCAAAACGAACACAACAGCGACCGCTTCGAAGTAGAGCGTGCATTTGATGGTAAGAGCTTTACAACCATTTCAAAAGTTGCGGCCCGTAACACTGCCGGACCTGCACAAAATACTTACCGCCTAAACGATGCCGACGCGGCGGCCCTTAGCGCCACTGCAGCCGTCTCGTATCGGTTAAAAATATACGATAAAGATGGCAGCTTTACCTACTCAAAACTGGTGGTGGTAGCACCCTTGGGCGCATCAAGCCAATTGACCGTGTTGCCGAACCCAGTGCAGGCGCACAGCAAGGTGTCGTTTGAAACCAATGGCCGTGCTTGGGTAAGTGTACAAATACTTAGCAGCACCGGGCAGCAATTGGCCACCATTTTTAACGGTCAAAAAGAGCGTGGCGTGCATACCCTACCGCTGCAAACGGCGCAGTTTAATGTAGCCACTTTGGCCAACGGACTGTATTACGTGCAGCTTGTAAGCCAGGGCAAGGTAGAAACCCAAAAACTGATTGTTGCCAAGTAGAACATGGCTATCTACACTCACACACCATTAAAAACTCGGTTGAAAGCATATCAACATATAAACTAAACTGTAAAATTTAAGATTATGAGAAAAAAACGATTGTTGCCGGGCTTTGTGCTGCCCCTCTTGCTGCTGATGTTGCTGGGGGTAACCACATGGGCACAAACGGCCAAAAAAATTAGCGGTAAAGTAACGGACGCTGCCGGGGCGGGAATGCCCGGCGTATCGGTACTGGTAAAAGGCACCGCCAATGGTACCAACACCGATGCCAATGGCACCTACACAATTACAGTGGCCGACGGCGCCACCCTAGTGTTTTCGAGCGTGGGCTTTGGCACTAAAGAAGTGGTGGTGACGGGTACCGAAATAAACGCTTCGCTTACCGTGAGTACTGCCACCAGCCTAAACGAGGTGGTGGTAATAGGCTACGGCACGGTAAAAAAGAAAGACCTTACGGGTGCCATTACAACCATTGGACAAAAGGATTTTGTTAGAGGACCCATTACCTCGCCAGAAGGGCTGATAAACGGCAAAGTGGCTGGTGTGCAAATTACCCAGGGCGGTGGCGAACCGGGTGCCGGAAGCCGGATTAGAATTAGAGCAGGCACCTCGCTAAATGCCAGCAACGATCCGCTGATTGTGGTGGACGGTGTGCCCTTGGGTGGTGGCGGCATTGCCGGATCGCCCAATGCCTTAAACCTGATTAACCCCAACGATATTGAAAGCTTTACGGTGCTGAAAGATGCCTCTGCCGCGGCCATTTACGGTAGTAGGGCTGCCAATGGCGTTATTATTATTACCACTAAAAAAGGGAGCAAAGGTGGAAAACTACGGGTTAACTTTAGCTCGCTAAACAGCGTGGCGGTACCCATTAAGCCTGTTGATATGATGAATGGTGCGGAGTTTACCAACTACATCAACAGTACTGGCGATGCGGCTGCTAGAGCCCTGCTTACACCGGGTGGCAATACCGACTGGCAAAGCCAAATTTACCAACCTGCTTTAATGACCGACAACAACATTAACCTAAGCGGCGGCGTAAAACTTCTGCCCTATCGGCTTTCTATTGGTTACTTGAAACAAAATGGTATTCTAAAAAACGGCGACTTGGAGCGGGCATCAATGGCACTAAATCTTTCGCCCCGGTATTTCAACAACCATTTGGCGGTGAATGCCAATCTTAAGTATGCCAATTCGCAAAGCCGCTTCGCCAATCAGGGTGCAATTGGCGCGGCAGTTTCGTTTGACCCCACAAAACCTATTTTTAGCGGAAAAAATGAACTGGGCGGATATACTGAGTGGACACAACCCAATGGTGAACCTTGGACGAACGCTCCTCGCAACCCGCTAGGCCTGCTAAATCTTAGAGACGACAACAGCAATGTAAATCGCTTTATTGGAAACATTCAGCTAGACTACAAATTTCATTTTTTACCCGAGTTGAGGGCAAATTTGAACGTGGGTGGTGACTTTAGTAAAGGTACCGGCACCATATTTGTGCCAGACTTTGCAGCCTCGGACATTGCAACAAAAGGGCGGTGGAACCAGTACGAAGAAAACCGCAGCAATAAGCTGATGGAGTTTTACCTGAACTACGCAAAGGACCTTAAAAAGCTACGCAGCCGAATTGATGTTTCAACCGGCTATAGCTATCAAGATTGGGAAACCAACAGCCCATCTTTCCCCGTATTTAGGGCCGACAGAGTAACCGAAGAAGCGCAAGCGGGTGTCGATTTCCAAACCCAAAACACATTGATTTCTTTTTGGGGAAGGTTTAACTATACCCTAATGGATCGGTACATTTTAACCGGCACTTTGCGTCGGGATGGTTCGTCGAGGTTTAGCCAAGACAACCGTTGGGGCAACTTCCCTGCCCTTGCATTTGCATGGAAAATTAGCGAAGAGGGTTTCATGAAAAACCAAACCTTTATTAGCGATTTGAAGCTGCGCGCCGGCTGGGGTATAACAGGCCAGCAAGATGGCATTGGAGACTATGGCTACCAACCCAACTTTTTCTTTGGCGATAGTGCTGCCCGCTACCAATTTGGCAACCAATTTGTAACCGTGGCCAGGCCTGCCGGCTACGATGCCAACTTAAAGTGGGAGGAAACCGAAAGCCGCAATATTGGCATTGATATTGGTTTTTGGCAAAACCGCATCACATTTAATGCCGATTACTACGAGAAAGACACCCGCGACTTGTTGGCAACTGTACCCGTACCGTCGGGCACAAACTTTACCAACCGCCTGCTGGTAAACGTGGGTTCAATTGTAAATAAAGGTTTGGAGTTTACTTTGAATGTAAATGCTGTTCGCAAATCCGATTTCAATTTGGATTTTGGGTTCAACGTGACCAACATTATACAAAATGACATTAGCCGTTTGCAACTGGTAAACGACCCCAAGTTTATTGGCTTTGAAGTAGGTGGTACCGGGTTTAACAATATCCAGATTAACTCTGTAGGCCACCGGCCCTTTACTTATTTCATGCACAAACAAATTTATGATGCTAACAACAAACCCATTGAGGGCTTGTATGAAGATAGAAACCGCGATGGCATTATAAACGATGACGATAAGTACCGCACCAAGAACCCCGACCCCACCGTATTTATGGGTTTTACCACCAATGCCACTTACAAAAAGTTTAGTGCAGGCTTTGTAATGCGGGCCAACCTGAACAACTATAACTACAATGCCGTAAAAGCCAACACCGGCAACAGACAAGCCATTATTGCCAACCAACCGTTTATAAACAACGGTCACCGCAATGTGCTGTACACGGGTTTCTTACAGCGTCAGGTATGGAGCGATTACTACTTAGAGAATGCATCATTCTTGCGGATGGACAACGTATTCTTGAATTACAATGTTGGAAAAATTTTGAAAGGGAAAGCGAACCTTCGGATTAGCGCAAACGTTCAAAACGTGTTCGTGATAACCAAGTACACCGGCTTAGACCCAGAGGTAAGTGGTGGAATTGACAATAACGTTTACCCACGCCCACGCACTTATGCATTGGGTGTAAATCTTGATTTTTAAAATATCCGTAGTTAATAATTATAAAACAACCGTATGACAACACATAAAAAAATAGCTTGGACGCTGCTGCTTGCCGGTGCCATGGCAGGTTGCACCAAAAATTTGGACCGTGCGCCCGAATTTGGACTAACCAACGAAGTGCTATACAAAAACGAAGCAGGCTACCGCAGTGCGGTGGCAAAAATTTACGCAGGCCTATCACTTACCGGAAATAGCGGCCCCTCAGGCTCGGGCGACATACAAGACATAGACGAAGGTTTTAGCAGCTATGTGCGGAATTATTTTAACATGCAGGAACTAACCACCGATGAGGCTGTAATTGCATGGGACGACCGCACCATTCAAGACCTTCATCACATGGATTGGAGCAGCAATGACGTGTTTATTGGTGCATTTTACAGCCGCATTTATTTCCAAATTACACTGGCCAATGCTTTTGTAAAAGAATCGGCTGACGGTGAACTAAGCCGCCGTGGCATAACGGGTGCCGATGCCGATAAGGTAAGAGGATACCGCAACGAAGCCCGTGCACTGCGCGCCCTTAGCTATTTGCACGCCATTGACATGTTTGGCAGCCCCGGCTTTGTAACCGAAGCCGATGGCATTGGCGCCTTTTTGCCCAAGCAGGGTACCAGAGCCGAAGTATTTGCCTACATTGAATCGGAGTGTAAAGCACTCGAAACGTTGCTACCCGAACCCAGAGCCAACGAATATGGCCGCATGGACCGTGCCGCGGTATGGATGATACTGGCCAACTTGTATTTGAATGCACAGGTTTACACAGGCACTGCCCGCTTTACCGACGCCGTAACCTACTCGAAAAAAGTAATGGATGCTGGCTACACGTTAGAGCCCAACTACCGCCATTTGTTTTTGGCCGATAACCACCGCTCACGCGAATTAATATTTGCTATACCCTTTGATGGCATACGGTCGCGTACATGGGGTGGCACCACCTACCTTACCCGTGCACCCATTGGCGGCAGACTAACCGGAGCACCATTTGGCGTTATCGACGGTTGGGGCGGCCTGCGTACCACATCGGCATTGGTAGATAAATTTGCAGACATCAGTGGCAACACCGACAGGCGGGCACAGTTTTTTACCGATGGCCAAAGTAAGACCATTAATAACCTTGGCCTGTTTACTGATGGTTTTGCCATTACTAAGTGGCGCAACGTAACCTCTACCGGTGCAGCAGGCAGCAACAATACCTGGGTAGATACCGACTTCCCCTTGTTTAGACTGGCTGAGGCCAACCTAATATTTGCCGAAGCCATTTTGCGCGGCGGCACGGGCGCCAGCAACGAACAGGCTGTAAATGCCATTAATGCCTTGCGCGTACGCGCTTTTGGCAACAGCACGGGCAACGTGGGCAGCATCAATCTACAGCTGGTGCTGGATGAGCGGGCCCGCGAGCTACACTGGGAAGGCAAGCGCCGTACCGATTTGATTCGGTATGGGCAGTTTACTACTGCTGCTTACTTGTGGCCATGGAAGGGTAATACCCTTACCGGGCGTGCCGTAGAAAGCTTCCGTGATTTGTTTCCCATACCATCGGCTGAAGTCAACAGCAATCCCAACATGAAACAAAATCCAGGGTACTAAAACATTTTGTAACCGCTTAAAAATAGCAAATCATGAAACACAAATCATTAAGCATACTAAGCCTACTGGGGCTGATGCTTTTGGTGCTAACTGTCTGCGATAAAAAGGAGAATAAGGTGATGTTTGGCACCGCTAAGGTGCCCCAGCTAAGGGCGAGTACCACAACTGTTGCACTGGCACCCGGCAAGGAAGCCGACAACGCCATCACGTTTAATTGGACCAATCCGGATTACTTTTTTAATACCGGCATTAGCTCGCACAATGTAAACTACTCGCTGCAAATGGCTCCGCAAGGGGCTAATTTTACGGGACCTAATGCTTTTAGCACCACCATCACCTCCGACCTGGCACGCACTTTTACTGTGGGGGTATTTAATGCCATTTTGGGCAATGATATGAAGCTGCCCACCGGCATGCAGGCTCGTTTAGAAGCCCGCATTGTAGCCAGCCTGGCCACGAATGCACTGCCACAAATGAGCAATGTTGTGAGGTTTACCGCCACACCATTTGCGCCTCCGCCCAAAGTGGAGCTGCCATCATCGGGTCGCTTGTTTTTGATAGGCGGCGCCACCGTTGGCGGCTGGCCTAACCCTGTACCTGCTAACCAAGAGTTTACCATAGTGCCCAATACCAACAACACACGCTATGAAATAGTACATCGGCTTACCGGGGGCGAATCTATATTGATGCTCCCCGTAAATGGCAGCTGGGGCGATAAGTATGGCTGGGCCGGCAGCAACAACCAAAACAACCAAACCGGCGACGCACTGCGGCGCGGCGGGGGCGATATTAAGGTGCCAAACGAGACTGCTACGTATAGAATTACCGTCAATTTTCAAGACGGCACCTTCAGCATTGTAAAACAATAACCCTACAAACGCATCATCATCATGAAAACGATTTTAAAAATATGGAGCTTGGCAGTTGTGCTTTTGGCAGGTGTTAGCGCTTGCGAAAAAGTGGACAATTTTCCCAGCCGTTTAAACGGATTGGCTACACGGCTATCGGCTTCATCCGACTTTGTGGCACCCACAGCAGCCGATTCTAACAAATCTGTAATCTCCTTTAATTGGAGTTATCCAGACTTTGCTACCGATAGCGCATCGGTAAAATATGTGTTTGAAATAGACAGCGCAGGACGCAACTTCAGACAGGCTAACGTACGCACCATTAGTGGGGCATTAGGCACCAGTTTTATAGCAAAAGAGCTCAACAGCATTATGCTTAACTGGGGTTTTGACTTTAATAAAACATACGACCTAGAGGCCCGCGTTATCGCAAGTTATGCCAACAACAACGACCAACGCATAAGTAATACGGTAAGAATAAAAGCTACCACTTACAAAATTCCTCCTCGGGTGGTGTTGCCTGCTACAGGCCGGTTGTTTATTGTGGGTAGTGCCACAGAAGGAGACTGGGCTACACCCATTGTAATACCACGCCAAGAGTTTAGCAGGCTTGATGAAACCACCTTTGGAGGCGTATTTTACCTGTTGGGGGGTGAGCAGTATTTGGTACTACCCCAAAATACCAACTATGATAAAAAGTATGCCGTGGCTAATAATTCGCTACCAGGCCTTAGTGCGGGTGGTGCGTTTGGCTTGGAACTTAACGATAATTTCCCGGCACCGGCCGCCGATGGTTGGTACCGCGTAACCATGGACTTTCAGACAGGTAGATTTGCTGTGGTACCCTATGTAACTACACCCCACCCTGCAGGCATACCCCAGCAGTTGGTTTTTGTGGGCGATGCCCAGGGATGGAGTAACACTGCATCAAACCCGCTACGCTTTACCCGCAGAAACAGCACTGAATACACCCTTAATGTGACCATTTCTGGCGGAGGCGAATACCTGCTGCTACCTGTGCCGGGAAGCTGGGCCACAAAATTTGGTGTGGACGACAACATGCTAGAAGCGGCAAAAATGGGCGGCACACTAAAGCGTGAAGGAGCAAACCTTAAAAACCCCGCACCAGGACGCTACCGTATCGACGTTAACTTTTACGACCTGAGTTATAAACTTACCCTGCTACCATAGTGGTATAGCGCATCCATTTTTTTTGAGCACTTAAAAAACCGACTGGCACCCTACCAGTCGGTTTTTTTGTGTGAAGCCCTAGCCCAACGGCTGTATTCAACTACATTTACCAATATTTATGGCAAACACTATACAATCGATGACGGGCTTTGGCCGTGCCGAAAACACGGTGGGCAGTTTGGGCGTGCTGGTAGAAATAAAATCGCTGAACGGCAAACAGCTCGAACTGAATCTCAGAATTCCGCCGCTGCTGAAAAGCTATGAATTTGACATTCGCAATTTGCTGAGTGCAAATTTGGGGCGCGGCAGTGTAGATTGCAACATTACGTTGCGCCAAAATGGGGCCTCGAAACCCGTGGGCCTCAACACCGATTTAATAAAAAGCTATTACCATACCCTACTGCCATTGGGTGCCGAACTTAATGCCGATATGGGACAGATACTGGCCGCCATACTTCGGCTGCCCGAAGTGGTACAGCCCATAACCGATGTGCTGGATGCCGACGGTTGGCAATTGGTGCTACAGACGCTAACCGAAGCGCTGGCCAATTTAAACCAGCACCGCAGCCAAGAAGGTGCCGTTTTGCAGGCCGAACTGGAAACCCGCATTGGCCACATTGCTGCGGCGCAAAAACTAATAGAAGCCTTGGCACCCGAACGGCAGATTAAAATAAAAGAAGGGATTCGTAAAAAACTGGAAGAAGTACTTGGTAAAGACCAGCTGGACCAAAGCCGATTGGAACAAGAGTTAATTTTTTATGTAGAAAAAATTGACATTACCGAAGAAATGCTGCGGCTGGGCAACCATTGCGATTATTTCTTTACCGTGCTGCGCAGCGCCGATGAGGCTAAGGGTAAAAAGCTGGGCTTTGTATTACAGGAAATTGGCCGCGAAATTAATACTACCGGTGCTAAAGCCTACGATGCGGAAATACAAAAGCACGTGGTGCTGATGAAAGATGAATTGGAAAAAGTGAAGGAACAAGTGCTGAATGTGCTGTAAGGCGCGAGATTTTTTTTTGCATAGCGGCAAACCAGATGTGGGATGAGGGATGTGGGATGTGGGATGTTTGATGTGGGATGTGGGATGTGGGATGTGAGATGTCGGATGTCGGATGTCGGATGTAAGATGTGATAAATCAGACATCCCACATCAGACATCCTACATTTCCCCCGATGGCCGACAGCGCGGAGTTGGGCAGGCTGGCTAGTGGTTTTTTTGGTTTGTTTGTTTG
>RDXD01000538.1 GCA_004292575.1 Bacteroidota bacterium | reverse complement strand
CCTTTGGGACAATTCTTGGTTGGGGAGATAAATGAGGATAGTTTACTTCAGCAGGTTTCCGCTGTTCCTATTTTAACAGAAAGACATTTATGCCAGGCTCATTTCGCTATTGCTATTGAGAAACTGGAAAGAGTAGATATGGAAGGGTATGAAAATAGCCTAAAGAACTCCATTAGTTATGGGCCAGCATCCTATCTGGAACAAATGTATTATTTGGCGAAAGGAGAATTGGAAAAAAATGTATCATAGCCTATTGAATAACCATGTTCTAGCGCAGGTCTTGTATCCTAAGCAACTTTCCCAATCCATACTCGCCTGTTACTTGTTTTATCGTATCAGCTTGCAAGCAAAAAAACAGCCCACGGCAAATGCTGGGCTGTTTTGTTGGGTAGCAGGCGGTGGCGTACGGTGTTGTCTGCACTGTGATTTTTATGCTTGTATGATTGGCATGATAAAGCCCTGGGCATGGCTTGACTGTCGGCTGGTTTTGGCTTCAGTTTTTGCTGAGACCAGCAATATGAACGTTAGCCCAAAGGCGCTGTATGTGATGGCTGAGTTTGTAGCTTGTTCGGCTTTAACAAGGGTTTGATTTTTTGGGATGCATTTCTTTTTACTTTCGTTGCTAAACGATATCATTCTGCCATGAAAAAAATTGTTACAACCGTTGCCGGATTAATCTTAGTGGTTGCTTTGTTTGCCCAAAACCCCGATGCCATAGTGGGTGTGTGGAAAAATGGTGAAGGCACTGCCCTCATTAAAATCTTTAAAAATAAAGACAAATATCAGGGTAAAATTGTATGGTTAAAAGAGCCCAACGACCCGGAAACAGGTTTGCCGAAGGTTGACAAAAACCACCCTGATGCCGCAGTACGCACCCGACCCATTGTGGGCATGAGTAATGTGTGGGGGTTTGAATACAAGGCAGCCGAAAACGAGTGGTCGGGTGGGTTTATTTACGACCCTAAAAACGGCAAAACCTACGATTGCGTCATTTCGTTAAAAACCGACAACGAATTGAATGTACGGGGTTTTATAATGGGCATGAGTATGTTTGGCCGAACCGATACTTGGGCCCGGCAAATGGCCAAGTCCTAACATCTACGGTTTTTGTTTACGGACTAATGAGGTTGATGCTGAAGTTGAAATAAAACGCATTGTCAAGATTGGTGCGTATGCCGCTTTTTGAACTGGCGTGTTCGTTGTAAGCATTTACCACCTCGAACCTGCCGTTCAGGCGCATGCCTGCTTGCATGCTCATCCAAATAAAGTTTTTCAATTGCTTTTCAAACTGCAATCGGGGTTTTATTTCGCCGCGTTGCAAAAAGTACCGCCTACCACCCGATTCTACCTCAAATTGATTGCCTTCTAGCTCGTAGCCCAGCATCAGTAGGTTTTTGGTGTTGATGTTGTGCCTTAAAAAGCCGCGGGCTGGCAGTATCAACTCGTGGCCCCAACGATCGTTATAGGTTTTAAAACTGTAGAAAACCGGAACCACAATGGGGCGCCCCATGCGGTAGGTGCGGCTTATGCCCACTCCGGTCATGGTTTTATCGTTCTTTTTCCAGGCATAAAGCGCACTGCCGCCCCAGGTGAGTCCCTTGGCGGTAATGTTGGCGAAGGCATTGTAACTGCCGTTTAAATTGGCTTCTGCCTGAAAAATAAGCATGCGTTTTTGGCTAAGCGGCTTAAAAAAAGTGCCAAAAACGCCTGCTGTGGTCAGGCCTGCCACATCCACCCTATCTAGTGGGGCCACCCTTTGAAACGTGCCTTTGGGTGCCACGTTGTAGTTGCTGTGCCAGTATTGGGCACCAAAGCTGAGGATGGCTTTATCGTTGCTGATGACCGGAAAATTGGCCAGCAGGCGCAGCCCCTTTACGGCACTAACCGCGTTTGCACCGCCCGACAACGTACTGGGCGATGTGAAATTAACGTCGTGCCCACCATGGTACTCGTAGCCCACACTAATTAGTTTTTGGGCACTTTGGTTCAATACTTTTTGTGTAGCATAGCGTTTTACCGGTGCGGCATCGGCAAAAGCGCCATAGTCGGTAAGGTCGGTATCGGTGGTATCGGTAGTTTGGCTAAGGGCGGCAAAACCCATTCCTCCACCCAATAGGAGCAAGCAAATTTTCTTCATGCTCGCAATTTGGGTTATTTATGCGGCAAATTCAAACGGCTGGAACCATTATTTATAAAAAAACCGAAAAAAGGCATTTTAAAAAGCATAAGCCAATCCTACACCTGGCAGCGTAGGCCTGGACAGGGCTGGCCAACCTTGCAGGTGTTGCAAATAACAAAGATGTTGCTGGCAAACTTTTCGCTTACGCTGGTTTGCTTGCCCGCAACCTCTATTTGGGTGGATGCGTCGTAGTCTTGCTTGGCCACTACTTTTATAATAGCGTTGAGGCCGAGCCCTAGGTTGGCCACATATTGCAAAAACAGTTTAGAGTTGTCTTTAACGGCTACCATGCGGCAGCTGGCACCCGCTGCCACGTCCAATAGCGTGGTTTTGAACCTAACCTTGATGGCCCCTTTTTGGTTGGGAATGGGGTCGCCATGCGGGTCAAAGGCAGGGTAGGCCAAAAACTTATCCAATTTGTCAATCAGTTTTTCCGACTGGATATGTTCTAATTGCTCAGCCACTTCGTGTACCTCATCCCAGCTAAATTCCAGCTTTTGGTACAAAAAAGTTTCCCAAAGGCGGTGTTTGCGAATAATGGCCACCGCGTATTGGGCACCAGCATCCGTCAACTTTATTTTGCCATATTTCTCATAAGCCACGTAAGATTTTTCTTTCAACTTTTTCAGCATATCGTTTGCCGTGGCCGGTTTTACCTGTAGGGCAGCTGCCAGTCTATTGGTGCCTACAAGGTCCACGCCCTCTGCTTCGGATATGTTGTGCAACGCCTTTAGATAGTTTTCCTCGGTAAACGAAAGCATATTAACAATGGTTTGCAATGTTTTGACAAAGGTATATCGAATGTTATTTGTTAGGGTAGTCAAACATAGATATTTTTGCCCGCATAAACGAAAATCTTTTGCAAATGTGGTTAGCTAGACAATTGGTGTTGGGTATAATATTGGTAACGGTGGCACCAGTGATAATGGCTCAAACTGTTTTGTTGGGGGGGAAGGTATCTGCCAATGGCGCCCCGGTGGCATTGGCCAGTGTGGCTCTAAAGGGTGCCGGGGTGACGGTGCTAACCGACAGCGCCGGTAATTTTATGCTGGGCGGCATTAGCCCGGGTGCCTACGAAGTGTATGTAACCGCTACTGGCTACCAGCGCATGGTGCTGCCGGTGGTGCTTGCTAACGGCCAAAATGCACCGCTAACTGTGCAGTTGGTGGCCAGTGACAATACACTGACTGATGTGGTGATTACCGGAACCATGAAGGCGGTGATGCGGGCGGAAAGCCCTGTGAATGTGGAAGTTTATACCCCCAATTTTTTTAGAAAAAACCCTACGCCAAACATTTACGATGCCTTGCAAAACGTAAATGGTGTGAGACCACAACTTAATTGTAATGTGTGCAACACGGGCGATATTCGGATAAACGGGCTGGCCGGCCCCTACACCATGGTGCTGATAGACGGCATGCCCATTGTAAGCAGCCTAAGTACGGTTTACGGGCTTTCGGGTATTCCCAATGCCATGGTAGAGCGCATAGAAATTGTAAAAGGTCCGGCCTCATCGCTATACGGCAGCGAGGCGGTTGGCGGACTGATCAACATTATTACCAAAAAAGTTCAAAACGCACCGGTGTTTTCGGCAGATGTGTTTGCAACCAGTTGGGCCGAATTCAATGCCGACATTGGGTTTAAGATGCAATTGGGAAAAAATATTGATGTTTTAACAGGTATTAACTATTTCAATTTCCAAAATAAGGTGGATAATAATGGCGATAACTTTACCGATATGACCTTGCAGAACAGGATATCGGTGTTTCAAAAAATTAACATTCGGCGAAAAGACAACCGGCTGTTTAGCATTGCAGGCCGGTATATGTACGAAGACCGCTGGGGTGGCGACCTGCGGTGGAACAAGGCTTTTAGAGGCGGCGACAGCATTTACGGCGAAAGCATCTACACCAAGCGTTGGGAGCTGCTGGGCAACTATCAACTGCCTACGCGAGAAAAGTTGATGCTGTCTTTTTCGTATAACGATCACCAGCAAAACAGTGTTTATGGCAATGTGTTGTATGTGGCGCAGCAAAAAATAGGCTTTACACAATTGACCTGGGATAAGAAAATTGGGCGCCACGATTTGCTGGCGGGCACGGCACTGCGCTACACTTTTTACGACGATAATACCCCCGGTACAGCAACTGGCGGCGCCACGAGCAACCCCAAAAATGCCCCCCAAAACATTTGGCTGCCGGGCATTTTTCTACAAGACGAAGTAACCCTAACCAGTAAGCAAAAGCTGCTGCTGGGCATGCGGTACGATTACAACTCGGTGCACGGCAACATTTTTACCCCAAGGGTGGCTTATAAATGGACGATTAACCGCAATAACATTTTACGCGTAAACGCCGGTACAGGTTTTAGAGTGGTAAACCTTTTTACCGAAGACCACGCTGCTTTAACTGGGGCAAGAATAGTGGACATTAAAAATACTTTAAATCCAGAGCAATCGTACAACCTCAACATCAACTATGTAAAAAAACTATACGGCTCGGGCGGCATGTTTATAAACCTAGATGCCTCGGCATTTTATACGTATTTTAATAATAGGATAGTAGGCGATTTTGAAACAGACCCCAACCGCATTATTTATGATAATCTAGATGGCTTTGCGGAGAATATGGGTGCTACGGCTAACTTGGACATGACATTTAAGAACGGGCTTAAAGTGTTGGTTGGTGCTACGTTTATGGAAAATACGCTTACCGAAAATGGCATGACTACGCAGCAAATTTTAACCGAAAAAGTATCGGGCAATTGGGCCGTTTCGTACAAGCTAAAAAGGGCTAATCTGTCGGTAGATTATACCGGTAATTTGTATGGCCCCATGCGCCTGCCATTGCTTAGTGCGCTTGACCCACGGAGTGCTTACAGCCCTTGGTGGAGCATACAAAACATACAACTGACGTACGATGGGTTTAAGCACGTGCAATTGTATGGCGGTGTAAAAAACCTATTGAACTGGACGCCTGATAGAGCAACCCCATTTTTAATTGCCCGCAGCAACGATCCATTTGACAAAAATGTGCAGTTTGATGCCAGCGGGCAACCCATGGTAACGGCTGGAAACCCCTACGGCCTTACGTTTGATGCCAACTACGCCTACGCACCAAACCAAGGCGCAAGAGTATTTTTTGGATTGCGATATAGCTTTAACTGATGCGATTTTATACCCTGCTTTATGGTGCGGCACTGGTGCTGCTTGGCTTAGGCTGGTGCGCAGCAGCGCATGCACAGCCGCGCAGTTATCGCTTTGAGCAAATTGAAGCTTTGCAGAAAGTTGAAAAGCGAAAAGTGTTGATTTTTTTTCATGCTGATTGGTGCAGGTACTGCGCCATTATGCAAAACACCACGTTTAAAAACGACAGCGTGGTGCAGCTGTTAAATAAAAAATTTTACTTCATTGATTTTGATGGCGAATCGACCGATTCGGTGGCATTTAATGGCCATATTTTTAGGTACAAGCCCACCGGTGTGGGTACGGGCATACACGAGTTGGCCGAGCAGCTGGCCACGGTGAAGGGCAAAGTGGCATATCCTACCCTGTGTTTTTTAAATGCCGAAAACGAGATTGAATACCAACAGAATTCATTCTTAACGGCATCGGAACTGCTAGCAATGCTTAAAAGCCTGAGATAGCGGAACGGTGGGAGATGCTTAACCGCCAGATAGGGGCGGGTAATGCTGGTTTGTTTGATGCCTATGGCCCACACCAGTGTTTTTTGTGTAGCCGCAGCCAGTGTTGCAAATGGTGTAATGTAGCTGATGCCAAAGGCGAACCAAAGCGGAAGCATTAACGGCTGCAACACATGGGTTTAGTGCTTCGCCTTGCAGCGTTTTCTAAGCTGGCGTAGCAGCCTACTGTTTCATTGGTATGGCATTTTCCAGCACATAGTAAAACTCCTTAATATCGTCGTCGTTTAAACGCAGCGTGCCCATAAACCTTACCACATCGTCTATTTTGTAGTTGGGGTTTTTGGTTTTTAGTTTCACCGTCATAACGCTGGCGGGGCCGGCTTTGCCACAAAAAAAGCATGCGGCATAGGGGTTGGCACTAAGGGCTATAAAGGTCCCCGATTTGTCCACGGGTACCACATATCCTTCCACCATTATGGTTTTTCCCGCAAGCTTTTTTAGCGCATCGGGAAACTTAGGAAACAGCATGTAGCCGTCCACTTCTTTTACAAATTTTTCGGCAAACTCTACATTTTCTAACTGTGGCCAGCCTATAAATGGAATGGGCGTGGAAGACGCCATAAGCAAGGTGACCACCGGTAAGAGCAAAAGGGTGCGGATGCGTTTCATAAGGGGTAAAATTACTACGGTAGGTAATATGGGCGGCAAGTTTTAACAACTGCGGGTGGTGGCCAAGGCCCCATAGTAGCACTGCGGTTTAGCCTTTAGCCCCGACCAACGATACTACCCCAAGCCCGAAGGGCGCAGGCGTAGTGAGGCGGGCGGGACCAATGCCCAACAGGGGTATGCGGTTGGGCTTCAATGGTTTTTTTATGGTGCGCAGCACCCTGTTAGCCCTGGGCCAGGGTTTGGCTAATATTGAGCCGGAAGGCTTTGATGGCGGGCAGCAAGGCGGCCAGGGTACCCACGGCAAGCGTAATGCCCAGCAGGGCGGCCTCGGCAGCAATGGGCTGGTAGCTAAAGTGCAGGTGAAAGTTTTTGCCGGAGTAAGCATTGAGCAAGGCTAGGCCCAACCTGCTGAGCAGCAGGCCCAAACCAAAGCCTGCCAGCGCCAGCGCCCAACCCTCGGCCAGGGTTAACCAAAGCAAGGTGCTGCGGCTGCCGCCCATGCTGCGGATAAGTGCATGCTCGTAGCGCCGCTGCCGAAGCCGGTTGTAAAGCGCTATAAACACGCTTAGCCCGCTTACCAGCATAATGGCGGCGGCAATGCCTTGTATGGTTTTAATGCCAATGCCCATAAGATTGAGCAAGCGGTTCATTTCCAGCGTGGGAACGGCGGCTTGCATATTGGTGGTTTGGTTAATTATGCGCGGCATCATAAGCGTGCCCATGGGGCTTCTAAATTTGAGCAGGGCAGCGGTAATTTCGGGCGGTGCCGGGCTGGCCGCTGTTTTGTTGGGTATTTTAGTTGGCGGTTGGCCGGCTTTGCGCACCACCATAAATGGCGAGGTGGCCATGGGCTCGTCGGCGGCTGCGGTTGGGGTGTCTTTTTTATGCGCATCATCATCGTGGTGGTATTCGCCATCTGTCTCGTCATGGTCATGCGCATGGTCTTCACCGTGTTCACCATGTTCATCATGTTCGGCATGTTCGTCGTGCTTGTGTGCGTCTGTATCGTCATCATGGTGGTGGTCGGCTTCTTGGCCGTGCACCTGCCAAATGGTGGCCAGGTTGGTTACAATAAGTTGGTCGAGCACCGTGTTGGTGGGTTTTAGGATGCCTACTACCCGGTAAGGATGATCGTTGTGGGCATGGCCGCGCTGATCGGTGCCGGGCTGGCGGTGGCGGC
>RDXD01000537.1 GCA_004292575.1 Bacteroidota bacterium | reverse complement strand
CATTGGGCCTTTGCGGGCGGGTACAGGGCATGTACACGCCTGCTTTGGCAGAAAATGCGCCGAAACCCTCACATAATTTACCTGTAATGGCACTGCTTTTTGGTTCTCCGCGTCACTGGCCAGCCCATTTAAAAAACCTGCGACAGCCAGTGTTCATTGGTGCCGGCAGCCGTTTTTGCGACCGTCAGGCAAAAAAACTTGAACTACGCAAGCCGTCGTGGCACGATTTTGTTAGTACTTGCAGCATTAATCAACCAAAAAACTCAAACCATGAGCGTACTAACACTCCGCATTGGCCTTTCTATAGCGATTGGCATTTGCACAACTAACATGGCTGCCGCACAAAGCCTGGGCAGCAATTACAAAACCGCCGTCGGGTTTAAATTCTATCCTACAGCAGTTACCGTAAAGCACTTTGTAAAGCCCAATGCGGCCATTGAAGGCCTGGGCTACTTTTGGGAAAACGGGTTTAGACTAACGGGCCTTTACGAATGGCATGGCAACATTAAAAATGCCCCGGGGCTAAAATGGTATGCCGGCGGCGGTGCACACCTGGATGCATGGGACAACAACTACAAGAAAAACAACGATGGCGGTATTGGCGTTGGGTTGGATGGCGTACTCGGCTTAGACTATAAGTTTAAAGGCGCACCCATCAACCTCAGCTTAGATTGGCAGCCCTCGGTCACCTTTATTGGCGACAACTACCGCAATGCCAACTGGGGGGGCATTGCCATCCGCTTTGCATTCTAATGCGCCATTCATCAGCACATTAGCTTAACTCGACCACGCTACAGTAAAATAGCAGACGTAACACTCAACCGGTAACAGGCCATGCTTGTACCGGTTGTTTTTTTGGCCCAAGCGTAACCATTGTTTACAATTTTAACGATAAATTTCTCCCCTCAAAATTCTTACCTTTGCAATAGAATAGAAAGCGTTAATGCTATGGCAAAGTACATTAATCCATATACTGATTTTGGTTTCAAAAAACTGTTTGGAGAAGAGGCAAATAAAAACCTCTTAATTGATTTTTTGAACCAACTTCTGCCGGCACATCATCAAATTGTGGACTTAAATTTTCGCAATTTGGAAAATTTGGCCGATGTATCGGCTGAAAGGAAGGCTATTTTTGACATTCATTGCAAGGCGATTTCAGGAGAAAGATTTATTGTTGAAATGCAGAAGGCAAAAGTAAAATACTTCAAAGACACAAGCCTATTTTATGTAACCTTTCCTATTCGTGAGCAAGCCCAAAATGGAGAATGGAATTTCGAATTAGAAGCCATTTACTTTGTGGCAGTGCTTGATTTTGAATACGACGAGGCGGAGGAAAGGCGCAAATTTAGACGTGATGTGGCCTTGAAAGACCAAGACGGAGACATGTTTTTCGACAAGTTACATTTCAGGTTTTTGCAAATGCCCTTATTCAACAAAAATGAAAACGAGCTAGAAAGTAAATTTGATAAATGGTGTTACTTTCTAAAAAATCTAGACCGTTTTGAACATATACCACGAATTCTCAACGAGCCAATTTTTCAACAAGCCTTTAGTACTGCAGAATTAGCAGCATTTACAGTACAGCAACGTGATAGTTATGAACAAAGCTTAATTCAATACCGAGATTTAAAAAGTGCATTAGAAACTGCGGTAGAGGAACGAGAAATAGAAATTGCAAAAAACCTTATCGCATTGAACTTAGATAATGATACCATCGCAAGGGGAACAGGTTTGACCGTTGAACAGATAGACCGCCTGCGTAACGCAGCAAAGAAAAACTGATGACAACATTGTTTTTATGAAAAGGGAGCATGGTTGCTCAATGTGGGCCAAGGGTGCCCTTAAAAGGCTTTTGTGGTTTGTTCAACATTTGTGGTTTTAAATTTCGCCCCTTCATACATGGCTTCCCGCAAAGGTCCTTTGCAGAACGCAGCCCCTAAGATGCCATTGGGCCAAACAAGGCAAAGCCGAATTTGGGAGCCGCCTAAGTAACAAAACCCAACTAACTTGCACCATTACACAGCGCCATCGTTTTATGAACTTTCAGCTTGCAGCACCCTACCAACCCGCCGGCGACCAGCCCCAGGCCATTGCCCAGCTTACCGAGGGCATTTTGACGGGCGAAAAACACCAAACCCTACTGGGCGTAACGGGCAGCGGCAAAACGTTTACCATGGCCAACGTTATTCAAAACGTGCAGCGGCCCACCCTGGTGCTTACCCACAACAAAACCCTGGTGGCGCAGCTCTATGGCGAGTTTAAGCAATTTTTTCCTGACAATGCCGTGGGCTACTTTGTAAGCTACTACGACTATTACCAGCCCGAGGCCTACCTACCCACCAGCGATACCTACATTGAAAAAGACCTGAACATAAACGAGGAACTGGATAAACTGCGCCTACAAGCCACCGCCCAACTGCTGAGTGGGCGCCGCGACATTATTGTGGTGGCATCGGTAAGCTGCATTTATGGCATGGGCAACCCTACTGAGTTTGAAAACGGCATTATACGCATAGCGCAAGGGCAAACCCTAAGCCGGCAGGGCTTTTTGCACGCGTTGGTAAATAGCTTGTATAGCCGCAGCCAAGGCGATTTTACCCGTGGCACCTTTCGGGTAAAAGGCGATACGGTGGACATTAACCTGCCCTACGTGGACTGGGGTTATCGCATTAGTTTCTACGGCGATGAAATTGAAAGCATAGAAACGCTGGAACTGAGCAGCAACAAACGCATTGCCGCGGTGGAGCAAGCTGCCATTTTTCCCGCCAATTTGTACCTGGCACCCAAAGACATGATGCAGCAGGTAATGGCCGAAATACAAGACGAAATGGCGGCACAGGTAGAGTACTTTAAGGCCACCGGCAAATACATTGAAGCCCAGCGGCTAAAAGAACGGGTGGAGTACGACTTGGAAATGATACGGGAACTGGGATATTGCAACGGCGTGGAGAACTACTCGCGTTTTTTTGACCGCCGCCAACCCGGTATGCGGCCGTTTTGCCTGCTCGATTATTTTCCAAAAGACTTTTTGGTGATGCTAGACGAAAGCCACCAAACCATACCACAGGTAAGCGGCATGTATGGTGGCGACCGCAGCCGCAAAATGATATTGGTAGATTACGGCTTTAGGCTGCCCAGCGCACTGGACAATAGACCCCTTAACTTTTACGAGTTTGAAAACATGATGAACCAGGTGGTGTATGTAAGCGCCACCCCCGGCGATTATGAGCTGGACAAGTGCGGCGGCGTGGTGGTGGAGCAGGTGGTGCGCCCCACCGGACTGCTGGATCCACCCATTGAGGTGCGCCCCAGCGTAAACCAAATAGACGACCTGCTGGAAGAAATTGACAAGCGCGTAACCAAGGGCGACCGCGTGCTGGTAACCACCCTTACCAAACGCATGGCCGAAGAAATGGACAAATACCTGGGCCGCATTAACATAAAAAGTAAATACATACACAGCGAGGTGGATGCGCTGGCCCGGGTGGAGATACTGCGCCAACTGCGGCTGGGCGAAATAGATGTGCTGGTGGGTGTAAACCTGCTGCGCGAGGGGCTGGACCTGCCCGAGGTGAGCTTGGTGGCCATACTGGATGCCGACAAAGAGGGCTTTTTGCGCAACGAAAAAAGCCTGACCCAAACCGCAGGCCGTGCCGCCCGCAACGTAGATGGCATGGTAATTTTTTATGCGGATAAAATAACCGACAGCATGCAAAAAACCATGGACGAAACCCTGCGCCGGCGCGAAAAACAAGTGGCCTTTAACGTGCTGCACGGCATAACGCCCACCACCGTGAAGAAAAGCATTGACCAAATAATGAAACAGGGTAGCGTGCTGGACATAAAAGGCTACGACGAAAAGAAAGCCTACCCAATAACCGAAGATAGCGAAACCACCCCCTTGGCTGCCGATGTGGATGAACCATTTTTGACCATACCACAAATGGAAAAGCAAATTGGTAAAATAAAAAAGCAGATGGAAAAGGCGGCACGCGACATGGACTTTATGGAAGCGGCACGCCTGCGCGACGAAATGTTTAACCTGCAAAAAACGCTGGGCCAGTTAAAGGAGGCATAAACATCATCTGCCAGACAAAAAACTGCTGCGGCTGCTTTGCTTTTACCCAACGGCCTGATGCTCAATTTTCGCCGTGGGTTCTTTATTGGTATGCTGCCTTGGGCTATACTGGCCTACTAAGCTTAGCCAAAAGCCGTTGATGCAATTTGGCAACCCCTAAAAAATCGAAAACCAGCCCGGGTGCGCTGTTCATTCGGGAAGCGTGGCTGGTATTATTGGAGCAAATGTAACACAAAATTCTACACAAACAACAAGTTTCACAAAACTTATCAGCGTGCCGCCATCCTTTGGCTTGTGCTTCGGTTTTTACTTAACTTATGCACTTAGTGCAGCACAACACGCTAGTTTTTTGCCGCGCTCATTTCTCTGCCGCGCTGCATCCATAAGCCGCATCCACCCCATGGAGCTTGCCGCCCAGCTGTTTTACAACCACCTTCCTTAATGCGCCAGCACGGCCAACGGTAGGCTTTATGTCCGCTCATCCATTTGCGGGGGCACAAACCGTGCCATTACCATTAATTTTGCACACATGACCCCAAAAAGCACCTTCACCCGATTAACTGCTGCGCTACTGCTGGCTTTGCCCCTTTGCGCAGTGGCACAAGAGGCATGGGACCTGCGCCGCTGTGTAGATTATGCCCTTGAGAACAACATCAACATTCAACAAAATAAGGTGCAAGAGCGCCTGAATGCACTTATTTACAACCAAAGCAAGGATGGCCGCTGGCCCAGCGCCAACTTTCAGGGTAGCGGTGGTGAGCAATTTGGCCGCAACGTGGACCCCACCACCAACTTGTTTACCAACACCAACATTGCCTTTATGAGCTTGGGGGTGCAAAGTGGTGTTACGCTGTTTAACTTTTTTAGCATTAAAAATACCATTGAAGCCAACCGCCTTAACACCGAGGCCTCGCGCTTGCAAACCGAGCGGCTGCGCAACGATGTTTCGCTAAACGTATCGGCCAGTTACCTACAGGCGCTGCTGAGCTACGAGCAAACCCGTATTACCATGGTGCAGGTGCAGCAAACCCGCCAGCAGTTTGAATTTACGCGGAAGCGGGTGGATGCCGGTGCCCTGCCCGAACTAAATGCCGCCGAACTAGAAGCCCAACTGGCCCGCGATACGGCCACAGCCCTATCGGCAGAAGCCCAATATCAGTTGAACTTGCTGAGCTTGAAGGCCCTGCTGAATCTGGACGCCGCCACGCCATTTGCCATTGCCACGCCCAATGCCAGTGCCATACCCGTGGAGCCTTTGGCCAGCCTGCACCCGGATGAGGTATATGCCAAAGCCGTGCTGGACCAACCATTGCAAAAGTTAAACGATTTAAACTTCAGAAGTGCCAAAAAAACCACCGCGGCTGCACGGGCAAGCATGTATCCTACGCTGGGGGCCTTTGCCAATCTTAACACCAACTACAGTAGTGCCCAAAGGCTATACACCACCGGCACGCCAACCGTTACTACAAGAGCCACCACTTTTTTTGTGCCCGTAAATAATGTAAATCTTCCCGTGTTTGCACCGGGTTTTACCTACCCCGGCACCGAGAAAGCCAACCCGGTTAGGCAGTTTGACCGCAACTTTAGGCAAAGCCTGGGCCTAACGCTGAATGTGCCCATTTTTAACGGCAACCAGGCACGCACCAACTGGCAGCGGGCAAAACTTAACGAAAGCACCATTGCGCTGCAAAGCAAGGCCGATAGCCAAACCTTGAAACAAAATATTTATCAGGCCTATCAAAATGCCGTAAACGCACTGCAAACGGCAAACGCCCGCCAAAAAACACTCGATTTAGCGCAGCGTAGTTTTGACCTGGGTACCAAACGCTACGAGGTAGGCCTGCTGCCCACACTGGATTTAATAACCCTGCAAAACAACGTGCAGCGTGCAAAAATTGATTTTGCATCGGCCCAGTACGAATATGTGTTTAGACTAAAAGTGCTGGAGTTTTATAAGTTTAACACCATAAAATTGTAGGCAACTATCAGCAATAACCTGGGGCAGCTGCCACACCCGGCGCCCCCCCCTTTTTAACCATTGACCACCAACGAAACACAACACCATGAATAAACGCACCAAATGGATTATTGGCATTTTTGTACTGTTAATTGTAGCGCTAATTGCCCTAAAAAAGGCTGGCCTGCTGGGCAAACCCGATGAGGTGAAAGTGGCCGTGGAAAAAGCCGCCCCCCGCACCATTATTGAAACGGTAAATGCCAGCGGCAAGGTATATCCCGAGATAGAGGTGAAAGTGAGCCCCGACATTAGTGGCGAAATAACCGAGCTTACCGTACTGGAAGGCGATAGCGTGCGGCGGGGACAGGTTTTGGCCCGCATTTATGCCGACATTTATGCCATACAGCAGCAGCAAGCCGCTGCACAGGTAAGTCAGCAGCAGTTTCAGGTGGCCAACACCCAGGCGCAGCTGGAAGGCTTAAAAAGCGCCTTAAACCAAGCGCAGGCTGCCTACGACCGGCAAAAGCAACTGCTGGATGGCAAAGTGATAAGCGCCGCCGAATTTGAGCAGGCCGAAAACGCACTAAACAATGCCCGCAGCGGCTACAATGCCCTAAAGCAAGGCATTGATGCCAACCGCGCTGGTGTAAGCAGTGCACAGGCCAACCTGGCCCGCGCCAGCAAAGATGTAAGCCGCACTACCCTGGTGGCACCCATGGATGGTGTGGTAAGCCTGCTAAATGTAAAAAAAGGCGAACGCGTGGTGGGTACGGCACAAATGGCCGGTACCGAAATGATGCGCATTGCCGACATGAGCAGCATTGAAGTGCGGGTGGATGTAACCGAAAACGATATACCCAAGGTACACATTGGCGATAGCGCATTGGTAACCGTGGATGCTTACATTAACCGTAAGTTTAAGGGCATTGTGTATCAAATAGCCAGCAGCCAAAACGGTGCTGTAAACAGCGGCTCCTCGGTTAGCAGTGCCAACGATGTTACCAATTACAAGGTGTACATTAGGCTATTGCGCAGCTCATACCAAGATTTAGAAACTCCCGGCAAAGCCCGCAGCTTCCCCTTTAGACCCGGCATGACGGCCAGTGCCGACATACAAACCAAACGCCGCGAAAACATACTTTGCGTGCCCATAAATGCGGTAACCACCCGCGAGCGCAACGATAGCACGGCCAAAAAATCAAAAGCACCTTCCACCAGCAGCGAAGGGGAAATGGCCAATGCCAACGCCGATGAAGATGAAAAAGAAGTGGTGGTGTTTGTGCTGGACAAAGCCACATCAACCGTGAAAAAAGTGGTGGTTAAAACCGGCATTCAAGACACCAAGTATATAGAGGTAACCGAAGGCCTTAAGGGTGGCGAAGAGGTAATATGCGAACCCTACAATGCCATTTTTAGGGTGCTAAATGATGGCCTTAAAGTATTGGTGGTGGACAAGGCCAAGTTATTTGAAACCAAAAGTTAGCCGCCATAGTCGCTACAATTTTACAGCCCGCTTTCTTACACAGAAGGCGGGTTTTTTTGTGCAGCAAAGCTTAGCCCTGCGCTTGCCTGCCGCCGCGCCACAGCGGCTTTCAGCCAATTTTCCACCGCCCACCATGGGGCCAACCGGGGCATACCAGGAATTTATTTTTTCTATTTATACA
>RDXD01000298.1 GCA_004292575.1 Bacteroidota bacterium | reverse complement strand
CCAGTTCCTGTTCAAAACTTTCGCGGATGTAAGCAAACCTTAGCCCCATACGCAAATCGCTAGCGCGCCTGTAGGTAAAGGCAAAATCGGCCCTAATGGATTTGCGGGCAAATTCCGCGAGTCGAGAAAACACCTGTCTGTCGCCCAGCGTAATGGTGTTTACCTCTCGGTTTCGGCTATAGGAAAAACCAGTTGTAAAGCCCTTTGTAAGCTTTTTATCTACATAAGGCAGGCTGTAATTGAAGCCAACTTGTTGGGTATAGCCGCCAATAACCAATAAATTAAATTTATCGTTTCTGCCAGAGGTATTGAAGTGGACCACTTTAAGACCCACATTGGTACGCTCTAAACTGGCTTTGTGTTCATTAATCCATACGTTCCAATTGCGATCCACCACTTTAAAATAAGGCACTGGAAAAAGATACCAGCGCTCTTTCACCTCCACCGTTAAATCTACCTCGCCGCCGCCCAAATCAATGGTATCAACCGCCACGGTTATAAATAATGCGGTGTTCATCAACTGCTCGCGGGTAAGCCTTAGCTTTTTCTCAAAATCGTGGGGGGTACAAACCATGCCCGGCTTTAGTACCACTTCGCGCAGTACAATATGCGTTTTTGTGAGTCGGTTGCCAGTAAGCAATACTTTTCTTATGCCAATGCGCGCATTAGCGGGTGCTAAGTCGGGAAATAATACACTGGTATCGGCAAGGGGCGTAGTAAGCTGCACCGGAGCCGAGAGAATAGGCTGTGCCAGTGCCCATGCCTGCAAACCAACCACTAATATAGCAATACACAAACTCCTCATGATGGGGTGGGTACCAAAACACAACCATTTTTTTAAAGCGAAATGCAAGGTAACTAAAACACAGCAGCCAAAAGGGCTACATGTCTAAATAATTCATGAGGTGGTTATAGTTGCGCATAATATCATTTTCGTAAGCTTCTTGCCCCACAAAATAAACAATATCGTAGTCGTAACGCTGTAGGGTGCTAATAATGGCACTTAGCTCTGTTTTGTTGAGCCTTATTGTTGCCAGCAGCATGCCGGTTTCGGGTTCAATTTGTGTGTTAATTTGGGTAATAAGGGCGTCGTTGCTTTCTACCAGCTTTGCTAACTGACCTATGGAGTAGTCGCGGGGGGCCATGCGCAGCACCAGTAATGCGCCACCAAATGCGCTACCTACCAATTGGTGATACTGTAGCAGCAGGTCTTTTGCGGTAATGGCGCCGCGGTAGTAGTTCTCTTTATCGGTAACTGGCACGTAGGCCAGGTTATGGTCAACCAGTAGCTTTGCCGTTTGCGAAAAGTGATCGGTAACAACTGCCGATATCGGATTGGCGCCCAGCATCCATTTAGCAACCGTTTCATCGGGTGCGGCATCCAACAGTTCGGTTTCAAAAATTAAACCTTCGTAAATCCCTTCTTCCGAAACCACCGGCAACATAGGCCACGCTTCATCTTCCATGGTTTGCAAAGCCTTTTCTACCACATCGGTGGTATAAATGGGCGAAACCCGGCGGTCTTCATCTGAGAGCATTTGGTGGTTAAACATGGTTTCGCTTTTTATCTGATAAGGCAGTTCAAAAAGCTTTTCTGCTGCGTTAGGTCAATACCGCAGGTGCTT
>RDXD01000297.1 GCA_004292575.1 Bacteroidota bacterium | reverse complement strand
TTAGGGAAGAAGTGGCCAAGGGTATGAGCCAGGCTGCCGAGCAGATGAAACAAGCCAACCTGGATACCAATGTGATATTGTTTAGCATGTGGACAGAAGCCATCAAGAACTTTGCCGAAAGTGGAAAAGGCAACGTCATATTCTTGGACGGTAGTCCCGAGGGTATGCAGAGTACCCTAAAACGCATTATGGGCATGATGCAAATGGAAGGCAAAAGTTAACCGCTTAGGCCCCCCGCTCATTTTGCCATAAAACACAAACTGTTAATAGTGCACCAATAGCGCACCTGGCATACTTATTGGCTAGCTGTACCGTTTTTTACAAAATATCTCTCTTTTTGTCTATGATATTATTACAGGCTGTTACAGATTCCCTTCAAAAACTGGCTGCTGGCCCCAATGGAGAAGCCGCAAAACAGATTAACCTGTGGCAGCTTGTAGCGCAGGGTGGCGTGCTTATGATTCCCTTGGCGGTATTGCTGGCCGCCGCCATTTACTTTTTTATAGAGCGCCTCATTGCCATTCGCAAAGCCTCGCGTATTGAATCCAATTTCATGAACATCATACGCGATAACATTGTATCCGGCAATTTATCGGCAGCCCGCAATCTGGCAAAAAATACCGATCACCCGGTAGCACGCATCATCGATAAAGGCATACAACGCATTGGCAAGCCCATTGATGCCATCGAAAAAAGCATGGAGAATGTGGGGCGCTTGGAAATGTATAAAATGGAGCGCAATGTTAACATACTTAGTACCATTGCAGGCATGGCTCCCAAGTTTGGCTTTTTGGGCACCATCATTGGCATGATTCAACTGTTTTTTTCAATTAACGCCACCGGAAAATTTGAGCTCAATACCATTGCCGGCGGCATTTATGTAAAAATGATAACCTCGGCCACAGGTCTTATTATTGGCTTGCTGGCCTATGTAGGCTATCAATACTTAAACGCACAAATTGAAAAAACAGCCAACAAAATGGAGTCGGCCAGTGCGGACTTTTTAGACATGCTGCAAGAGCCTCATAAGTAACATCCAAAGCCCACCATGAACATCAGAAAACGATACAAAGAACACGCCGAAGTGGATACCGATGCGCTCAGCGACATTTTGTTTATTCTGGTGATGTTTTTTTTGATTGTTTCTACACTGGCCAACCCCAATGTGGTAAAGGTGGACAATCCAAAGGGTAGAAACGACACCAAAGTGAAGCAAACCATTGTGGTGAGCATCGATAAAAACAGGCAGATGTATTTAGAACAGCGCCCCATTGCTGTGGATAGCCTGGAGGGCGAGCTGCGTACCCTTTTTGCCGGCAAAACCGATACGCCCATAGTGGCCCTAAACGTAGATACTGCTGCTTTTTACGGCGACTTTTTTAAAGTGCTTAACATTGCCAAAAAACTAAAGGCAAAAACGGTGGCCAACATCAACGGCAATTAGTCTTTTTTCTGCGCTCGTATCATACGAGGGTTGTTGTTAATGTCGTTTTTTAGTGTCACGGTATAAGCAGCCTGCTCAAATATTGCCGCCGCAGCTGTTGCAAAATCCTGGTGGCACTCCACGAAAATTTATTCATAAAAAAATAGCGGGTTTTGGTGGGGTACAAAAAGTGCCACCTCTGGTTCCCAGTCTGTTACCAGTTTTTCCATGCCCGGTTTTTCAGCCCATGGTATATAGGGTGGGTTGCTTACCAATACATCGCAGGGCGGCAGCTGCTTCCGTGCCGATGGTTGGCTAAAATCCAACTTCAGAAACCCGATATTGGCTGCACCTAAGGCAAGCGCATTTTTCCTTGCCACGGTTAGCGCATCGCTACTCACATCCAGCGCCGTTACACCAGCATTTGCAAAATGCAGTGCCAAACTTATGCCAATACAGCCGCTGCCCGTCCCCACATCTAGCATTTCTAAGGCCTCGTCCGCCTTAAGCGTTTTGGTTATCCAGTCAACCACTTCCTCTGTTTCGGGGCGGGGTATCAGCACGTGTTTG
>RDXD01000370.1 GCA_004292575.1 Bacteroidota bacterium | reverse complement strand
CGCCACTGCGCAAACGCTATGGCCGTGGCCGAATATCTTAACCATCATAGCGCCATAGCATTGGTAAATTATACAGGGCTGGCGCACCACCCCGATGCCAAAACATCGGCCAAGCAAATGCGCCACCCGGGCCCTATGATGAGCTTTGAGCTAAAAGGCGGCTTAACGGCTGGCAAAGCTTTTATTGACAAACTGAAAATGTGTGTGCGGGCAGTAAGCCTAGGCACCGTGGATACGCTGATAAGCCACCCCGCCAGCATGAGCCATGCCAGCGTGCCACGGCCACAACGGTTGCAGTACGGCATTGGCGATGGGCTTATTCGCATGAGTGTGGGCATAGAAAATCTTCCTGATATCTTAAACGATTTGGAACAGGCGCTTAAGCCCTAATACGCTGGCCACGGTAGGCGGCCACTATCCCAATTAACATCCGTTAATGTCCCGTAACTAACCATAAAAAAGCACGGGCAGCAAGTGCTTTACCTTTACAAACACTAAAAAATACAGGCTATGCCGCCACCCAACACTATTAGAAAAGCCCTGGCCACGGATTGCCCACGTTTGCTGGAATTGATAACCGAACTGGCCATTTACGAAAAGGCGCCGCATGCGGTGACGGTAAGCCTACAACACTTTATTGATAGCGGCTTTGGACCCAACCCCGTGTGGTGGGCATTGGTAATGGAAGTGGAGGGGCAGGTGCAGGGTTTTGCATTGTGCTACGTGCGCTACAGCACGTGGAAGGGGCAGCGCCTCTACCTTGAAGACTTGCTGGTAACGGAGGCACTGCGTGGCCAGGGTTTGGGTGCTCTGCTATTTGACGCCGTGGTGGCCGAAGCCAAAACCTTGGGCTACACAGGTCTGGTATGGCAGGTGTTGGATTGGAATACACCCGCCATTGAATTTTACAAAAAATACAATGCCAGCTTTGATGCCGAATGGGTAAACTGTAGCATTGAGCTTTAGAACATAAAACATCCCAAACGCCATTGCCCCTTCTGCCAAGGCAGAAAGGGCAATTTTTGTTTTAATTTGTAGGTACAGTGGTATTCAGGAGCGGGACAACCAAACTGCCTACCTGTCAATTTTGAATACTATTGACCTTGGGCTAGGCTGTACCCCTTTTTGCCATCCCACATATTCAACAGCTCTAAAGAACAAACTTTAAAACTGCCCATCACTTTTTTATAAAGCTCCAAAATATCTGTTTGGGTAAGTGGCGCATCGCCAATGCTTTCGCACCTGCAGCGGTACTGATTAATAAGGTTTGTAAAAATGGAGCCTTTGGGCCATACTTGGGTGCCACGGTTGCTAATGGTAACCAGCTTAAACAAATCGCCGGTGTGCAGCAGCATTTTTTCGGCCACTGCATTGGGCTGCTCATTGCTTGCCACAAAAAAATCGACCCCCACAATGGTATCCGCATGGGCTTCCACCGATTCCAGCATGGGGTTGTGTTTAAGGTTGAATACGGTGGGCGTAATGGGCTTATTGGGCAAAGCATGCCTTGCATTAAGCTGCGGCACTTTACCAAAATTGGCAATTATGGCGTCCGAAAACTGCGTGGTGTTTACGCTGGGTATATTCTTATCGCCAAAGTCTCCGGTATGCACACCGGTTTCCAACGTGTAAAGCAGCGCATTTTCAATGGTAACCGCCGATTCCATAAGACCCAGATGGCGCAGCATGGTAATACCGCTGAGCAACAATGCCGTAGGGTTGGCAATATTTTTGCCCGTAATGTCGGGGGCTGTACCATGCACAGCTTCAAAAATGCAGATGTGATCGCCAATGTTGGCACTGGGTGCAAAGCCTAAACCGCCAACCAAACCGGCGCACAAATCGCTTACAATATCGCCTTGCAGGTTGGTAAGCACCACCACGTCAAACACATCGGGCCTGGTAACCAGCTTCATGCACAGGTCATCCACAATCACATCGTCGGCTTTCAAGCTGGGGTACTCTTTCGCCACTTCATAAAATACCTCTAAAAACAGGCCATCGGTCAGTTTCATGATGTTTGCCTTGTGCCCGCAGGTAATGCGTTTAGCCTCTTTTTTTAGGGCCATCTCAAAGGCATAGCGTATCACTTGCTCGCTACCCGGCCGTGTAATGAAGCGTCTGCTTAGTGCCACATCGTGGGTAAGCATGTGTTCAATACCGCCATAAGTATCTTCTATATTTTCGCGTACAATGGTAATGTCAATGGGTATGCCAGCCTTGCTAAAAACGGTGTCTACGCCATGTAGGGTTCTAAAAACCCGCTTATTGGCGTAGGTATTCCAGGTTTTCCGGGCCGTAACATTGATGCTTTTTACACCTTTGCCCTTAGGCGTTTCCATAGGCCCTTTAAACAAAAAGCCAAGCGACTCAATGGTTTGCTGTGCCTCGGGGGTCATGCCATTGCTAAAGCCTTTGTCAAACACCCATTTGCCCATATCTACAAACTCATACTCCAGCGGCACGTCGGCTGCTTTAAAAATTCCTAACACGGCGTCCATAATTTCTGGGCCTATGCCGTCGCCTTTTGCCACTGCAATCTTCATACTGGTAGTATTTTAGTTTATTAAAAAAAAAGTTTGACCTTTAGTTTGAGCGGTGTTCGATTATCCCTGCTTTCAATTTTTTTGGTGGGCCAAGCAATTACGCCACACAACCTCCAATATACCCAGCCAGCCACGCCGCAAATGTAGGCGGCCAAGATTAAATTGATACCGCTAAGGTGCTAAATAACTGCCAAAGCTAAATTGCCTTCCTAAAAACCATGGTAATGTAAAAAAAAGCATCTTTGCAACGTATGGCGCAATCACTTACCACAAAGGGCGTTAAAATAACGGTTGAAGTATTTTATCAGCCAGATCAAAGTTTACCCATGCGGCAAGAGTTTGTGTTTGCCTACCGCATTACGCTGCAAAACGACAATGCCTTCAGCGTACAATTGCTGCGCAGGCAATGGTACATTTTCGACAGCGTGGGCGAGTACAGTCAGGTGGAAGGCGAGGGCGTGGTTGGTCAGCAGCCGGTGCTTACCCCCGGCGAAACCTACACCTACGTAAGCGGGTGTCACCTAAAAAGCGATATGGGCAAAATGTGGGGTCACTATTCCTTGCAAATTTTACACAGCCAAGAATTGATTAAGGTTGAAATACCCAAATTTGAGATGATAGCTCCCATGAAGGGCAACTAAAACCGCCTCGGTATTTTCCCGCTACGAAATCCTCTGGCGGTCTGGTTTCGGACTGGCACAGCTGTTTTCTCTCACCTGTGGTGTTTCTTGCCGGGGTTTTGTCGATTTAGATAACCATCTGGGGTTGGGGTTTGTCTGCCGATACCCCTGTTTTCAATCAGCTATCAGTCCCGCTTTATTTTTTATTGGCAGTCAATTACCAGCTGAGCAAAGCGTCTAACTTTTGCACTGTTTTTTGGGCACTGGGCAGCATGGCCGCCTCCAAGCGGGTGTTTATGGGCACGGCTGGCAAGTTAAGCGCACCAAGGGTCATAACCGGTGCATCCAAATGGGTAAAACAATGCTGGCTAATGCGCCCCGCCAATGCCTCGGCAAACGAATTGCACAACGGCTCTTCGGTAAGTACCAAACACCTGCCGTGTTTGCGCACGGTGGCAAACACCAGCGCTTCGTCCAGCGGCATCAGCGTACGCAGGTCTATCACTTCTACCCTACCCGCAAACGCCGCGGCGGCAGCCAAGGCCCAATGCACACCCATGCCATAGGTAATCACGCAGCAAGTATTGTGCAGTTTCATTACAGCTTCATCCACCGCAAGCGCTGTGCGGCCCTGGCCTAGTGGCACCACATAATCTGCGTCGGGCTCGGGGCAGCGGGCAGCCTCGGTACCGGGTACCTTGCTCCAGTACAAGCCCTTATGCTCCAGCATTACCACAGGATTGGGGTCGTAAAATGCAGCTTTCATCAGGCCCTTCATATCGGCTGCATTACTGGGATACACCACTTTTATACCCTTAATGCTGAGCAGTGTGGTTTCAATGCTGCCACTGTGGTAAGGCCCGCCCCCACCGTAAGCACCGCAGGGTACGCGCAGCACCATGCTTACCGGGTACTTGCCCATGCTAAGGTAGCAACTCTTGCTAATTTCACTTACCAGTTGGTTTAGGCCCGGCCATACGTAATCGGCAAACTGTACTTCTACAATGGGGCGCAAACCTGCCGCACTCATACCGGCGGTGCTGCCCACAATATAGGCTTCGTGTATGGCCGTATTAAACACCCGTTTATCGCCAAACTGCTCGGCTAGGGTAGCGGCCTCCCGAAACACACCACCTAGGCGGCGCCCCACATCTTGCCCATACAGCAATGCCTCGGGGTGAGCCGCCATCAACTCTCGTATGGCAAACAACGCTGCATCCACCATGGGCACACTGGGCGCACCGAGCGGGCAGCGTACACCGCTGGTTTGCTGCACGGCAGTGGGCGCAAACACATGGTTTTCCACGCTTTCGGCATCGGGCTCGGCAGCGTTGGTAGCGGCTTCAAAATCAGCTGCTATGGCAGCCTTTACTTCATTTTCAATATCGTCTAGCAGTGCCTCGTCATGCCCACCCTCCAGCAGTCGGTGGCGCAAAATACCGATTGGATTACGCAACTCCTGAGCGGCAAGCTCATGGGCCGAGCGGTAAAACTCTTTGCGCACTCCGCTGGTATGGTGGCCAAGCAGCGCTACATTGGCTTGCACCAGCCATGGGCCTCCGCCAGCTTTCACGGCTTCAAAAACCTGCTTGAGGTGCTCAAAGCAGGTTTCAAAGTCGGTACCGTCAATTTCTACGGCATTAATACCGGGGAAGCCCTGTGCAAACTGAACGGCACTCATGGTGCGAGCCTCCTTTGCGCTTACGCTGATGCCCCAGCCGTTGTCCTGCACCAGATATACAATGGGCAACTGCTTTAGCGCAGCCACCTGTAGCGCCTCACTTACCTCCCCCTCGGTTAGGCTGGCATCGCCCAAGCTACACAAAACCAAACTTTTGCTTTGCGCCTTAAACTTTAACGCCTCTGCCAAGCCTGTAGCCGGTATAAGTTGCATGCCTGTGGCACTGCTTTGATGAATGATGCCGGGCCTATCCGGCTGCTTACTGCTGGGGTGGCCATAGTAGCTTCGGCCGCCACTAAAGGGGTCATCGGCTTTTGCCAGCAATTGCAGCATCAGTTGGTATGGGGTAAAACCCATGGCAAGCAACATACACTCATCGCGATAGTAGGGGCTTACAAAATCTTGGGGGGTAAGAAGCAAGCCCGCAGCTGCCTGCACGGCCTGGTGGCCAAGGCTGGTGCTGTGTACATACTTGCAAATGGCACGGTTGGCATCATAAAGCAGCGCCATGTGCCGCGTAGCCAGCATCAACCGATAGGCTTTCAGCAAAACATCGTTGGTCATAAAAGGGCAAAAGTACGGTAGCCAGTGCCAAGGCTTGCTAAATGCTGCCGGCTTCTAAAAAAAATGGGTTGTAGGCGTAAACAGTATTCGTTTTTGCATTAATGTTGTAGCCAAAACATTTTTATAGATCAATCTCCACAACAAAGCATTTTTACAGTAGGTATTGATGAGCAAAGCAGAGGCTTTTTGCTCGAAACCTGTCGCTGGTGCAAATTCCTAGCCATTCTCGGCATTATTTTTAGCGTATTGATGATGCTGGGTGGCGTGGCCCTCTTTTTCATGGGCAATGTAATAAGCGGCGGCACTGGTTTGGCTGCCTTAGGACCAGCCCTTGGGGCGGTTTATGTGGGTTTTGGCGCCTTGTACCTTTACCCCAGCTGGAAATTGATGCGCTTTGGAAGCGATATGCCAGCAGGCCTCAAACGCGAAGAGCAACACTTGGTTACTAGTGCCTTTGGCAGCCTGAAAACCTCATTTCGGTTTTGGGGCATTAGCGCCATCGTCATCATAGGGCTGTACGTGCTTTTTATTATTGGGATATCAATGTTTGGCATGTTTAGTTAAAAGCACGACACCAGCTTCTGCCGAGCCAACCTACGGGTCGTTCCTAATCATCTTTGGTGGCTAGGTAGTTGTAATCGGCCAAAAGGGTTTCCAGAAACACATTTACGTCCTTATCGGACTGGATGGAAAGGACCGTTTTTATTTTGTTGGCCACCCGGTGGGCCGTTTCATATTGACCTGTGCGTTGGTATTGTGTAATGACGCCTTTTACAGCGTTTATGTCGCGGTCGCTTAGGCGCATTACCTCGGGGTGGCTCACCTTATAATTTGGTGTAGCCACGTTTTGAAACACGGTATCTGACAGGGTGAAGGCATGGGAAACGCTTACCACGGTAGTGCCCGCAGCCATATCGCCTAAGCGCTGGTTCTTAGGACTTACGGCCACCACTATGGCTACAAAAAGGCCAAACAAAACGGAAGATATCACCTGCCCTATTACCGTCCACTCCGCAATAGCCACATATCCAAACACCAGCGGCCACTCCCAAAATCTAAATATCCAACGCATTACATACTGCCCCATGTTTGGCTCACCGCCTTCAAGGCTAATCACCCGTATCTTCATCAACCGCTTTCCCAAGGTTTGCCCTTGCAGGCTTACTTCCATAAAAAATGGATAAAGCAGCATTGGCACCGATACCAACAGCAAATCTATCCCGAGCGGATATTTTTGCCCGTCAAACACCAGGTTGTCCAACACAAACGACTTCATACCGGTGGCATATACCAGCAGCACCGCTAAATCCGATACCCAAGCCAACAGGCGTTTATAGAACGGCGCTATTTCAAATTCCAAATCAATATTAAAAGGGGTACTTACCCAAACGGCTGACATGGGGCGAAGATAGCATAGCTTCGGTAAAAACTATTCGCCACCTTTACCCCCAAATTTGGGGTTAAACTATCGTCGTATTATGGCATTCAAATCTGGTTTTGTAAGTATTTTTGGCAAGCCCAACGCTGGCAAAAGCACCCTGCTAAATGTATTGATTGGCGAAAAAATGGCCATTGTGAGCCATAAGGTTCAAACCACCAGGCATCGAATAAAAGCCTTTTTGAACAGCACTGACTACCAAATTGTGTTTAGCGACACGCCGGGCATTATTGACCCGCAGTATAGGCTACACCAAAAAATGATGCAGCAGGTAAAAAGTGCCATGGAAGATGCCGATGCGGCGCTTTTGCTGTACGACATTACCGATAAAGACCCCGAGGCAGCCGACGCCCTTTTTGCATCGCTAAAATTAAAAGTGCCAGCCATAGTGCTGGTAAACAAAACCGACCTTGTACCTGCTGAAGCCACCGCAGAGATAATCGGCTTTTTTACGGGCAAGCGCTATGCAAAAGCAGTAATTGGCATTTCGGCAAAAAAGAAAACCAATACCGAAACATTGGTAACCAACCTACTGCAATTGCTGCCCGAAGGCGAACCATTTTTCCCTACTGACGACTTAAGCGATTTGCCCACCAAGTTTTTTGTGAGCGAGCTGATTAGGGAAAAAATATTTGAGCTTTACCACGAAGAAATTCCTTACCACACAGCCGTAATTGTGCAGGAATTTACCCCAAAAAGCACCCTCATTAAAATAAGAGCCGAAATTATAGTGCAGCGCGAAACCCAGAAATTCATCATTATTGGCGAAGGCGGAAAAATGATAAAAAAGCTGGGTACTGAGGCCCGCCAAGGTATTGAAGCGTTTATTGACAACAAGGTTTTCTTAGAACTTTTTGTGAAAGTAAAACCCAAATGGCGCGACGATGAATTAAAGCTGCGAGAATACGGATATTAAGGGATGGTCACCAGCATTGCCACTCAAGATTAAAGATCACTTAAAGCAACCAAAAGCTTATAAACGATTGGTTTAAAACAAACAATAAAAAGTAAATCAGCAATAAAATACTGGATTCTATACCCAATAAAACCCAGTACTTACAGGCCTAGCGGCCTAATTGATCAGCGATTTATCTAAATGACCATTTTGGCTTAAAGACCCACTTAAGAAAGCATTCACTAATTGAATATTGCATGCTTCCAAAACAATATCGAAGGCGGAAAGACCTCGATACACCCGCAATGGCAAGCGATTGTTTTAAGGTGTACCAAATGATGTACAGTAAAAAAATATCCTGCCGATTGAACTTTCCCCGCAATAGTAACATTACTTGTACATCATCAAATTAGCCCGCAATCTTTAGTCTGAACCCTTTTAATGTAATTGCACCATCACACTAGTACTGTGAACCTGTTGATGAAGTACCCACGGACAGACAAACGATGTAGTCGTTTTACGGCATCACAATTTGCTCCAATTTTAGCAATCTACAAAGGGCGTTAAAAGCAGCCAACTCATTTACCATCAATTTGGTGCCTTCGGCTTGGTAGCCTAACCAACGCCGATGGAGCGCTTCGTACTGCTGCTTTTGCCCATCGGTAACGTCGGGAATGTTTACATCCATTTCGCCTTTCAAAAAGATGTAATCGGCACTTAGCATGTTTACAAAATTTATGATATCGTCGTTGCTTTCGGCCTTGTTTTGTACCAATTTATCTTCCCAATCGCTAAGCATTTTTACCAGATTATTGCCTTGCTTTTTAATGGTGTCCATGCCTGGTTTTTCACCAACCAGCGCCACCAAATTGCTGATCTGATTTTTTATTTTTCGCGCATCCAAAATGCTTTGGTGAATGGCATTAAACTCGCCTTCTACCTTGGCTTGCCAGTTTTGCTGCTCGGCATATTGGGCAGCGGTGGCCGTAAGAGCCGGGTGCGGCAGCAGCGTAATGGGCACCTGGCGCAGTTGGGCGCCATAGCGTAACTCCGCCTTGTAGCTACCCGGTGCTGCTTTGCGACCTTCGTAACTCCCCTCAATAAACACCCGTGGTACGCCTATCAGGCTTTCGTAACGCGTATCCCACACAAATCGGTTAAGTCCGTGCTTAGTTGGTAAAACTTGATCCGGGTCTGGGCCACCGGGGTAACTTTCAAAGTTTTTATCTTGCTTACTGCTGTAGGTGCGTACCAGATTGCCCTGGGCATCGGTAATGGTAAGCGTAAGGGCGGAATCGGCAGGAAAGTCGTTGGGTAAGTGGTAATGCAATACTACACCCGTGGCGGCATTTACGCCAGAAAAAAGACTCTTGTTTGCGGCTTGTGCTTCATTCATGCCACTGCCACCACTAACACGTATTTGGCTGGTGGGCTGCAACAGCGCAAAATACTGGTTGTTTCTAGTGGCTGGGTTGTATTGCCGCAGCACATTTAGCTCGTCTAAAATCCAAAACGAACGCCCCATGGTGCTGGCCACCAAATTGCCGTTGTGTACTTTCAAATCGGTAATGGGCGTAATGGGCAGATCCAATTGTAGTTGCTGCCAAAGATTGCCACCATTAAAACTCACGTAAAACCCAGTTTCGGTTCCGGCATACAGCAGGTTGGGTTGTTCGTCGTCTTGACGCACCACCCGTGTAAATGCACCGTATGGCAAACCATTGCTGATATTGGTCCAAGTTGTGCCATAGTCGGTACTGCGGTATAGCGCAGGTGTAAGGTCGTTGAACTTGTAACGCGTGGTGGCAATGAATACAGTACCCTTTGCCGTTGCACTTACCTCGATGCTGTTGATGAGACAGGTGGGCAGACCGGCAGGGGTAATGTTTTGCCAGCTGGCTCCGCCATTTTTGGTAATGTACACCAAGCCATCATCGCTACCGGTATAAAACACGCCTTTTTCTAGTGGGCTTTCAGCCACATAGCTAATGGTAGCATAGTTTTCGCCGCCGGCCCCTTCGTTGGTGTATGGCACGCCGCTCATGCCCATTGTAGCCGTATCGTGGCGGGTAAGGTCGGGGCTTATGGGCTGCCAGGTGGTACCAAGATTTGTGGTTTTAAACAAGCGGTTGCCAGCGTGGTAAAATGTGTTGGCCTCATGCTTACTACAAATAATGGGGGCGTTCCAATTGAAACGGTACTGCATATCTTTAGGCTGCAAGCTTTGGTATTGAATGGGTGCCACCATCATGGGCTTGCTCTCTTTGCTATCTGCGTGCAGCACTTCGATGGTGCCTTGGTAGCTGCCACCCATTACAACCTTGGGGTTATTGGGGTCAAAGGCCAAAAAGGCGCTTTCACCACCGGCACTGTAGCTCCACTCACGTTCGCCAATGCTGTAGCCTGTGGGGTTGCGGCTTGCAATTTTTACTGAGCTGTTGTCTTGCTGGCCGCCGTAAACGTTGTATGGAAACAAATTGTCGGCATTTACGCGGTAAAACTGCGCAGTAGGCTGGTTCCCTTGGGTGCTCCAAATACGTCCGCCGTTGAAGGTGACGGCGGCGCCTCCGTCGTTGGCCACAATCATATTTTGGCTGTTTTTCGGGTTAATCCACAGCTGGTGGTAGTCGCCATGCGTGCCGCGCAAGTTGGTCCAAGTGCGGCCCCCGTCAATACTTTTGAGGCCCGGAGAGTTAAACACATACACCGTGTTTTCATTATTAGGGTCGGCGGTAACTTCTATATAGTACCAAGCCCGCTGCGTAAGCCGGTGATCGCGGCTTACCCGGCTAAAGGTTTCGCCGCCATTTTGGCTCACAAACAGGCCGCCCATGTCTTTTTCGGTATCACTTTCGGCCAGCACATACACCTTTTCGGAATTTGCAGCCGTCACGCTCACACTCATTTTTCCCAGTTCTTTGGGCAGGCCCTCGCCTTGTTTTTTCCAGGTTTCGCCACCATCGGTACTCTTGTAGAAACCGCTGCCTTTGCCACCGCTGCGTACCTGCCAGGGCGTGCGCCCATGGTGCCACATGGCGGCATACAAAATGCGAGGATTGGTCATGTCCATGGCCAAGTCGGCACAGCCTGTACTATCGTCCACAAACAATGTTTTTTTCCAGCTTAGTCCGCCATCGGTGGTTTTGTACACGCCTCTGTGGGGTGTGGCACCGTAATCGGCACCCTGTGCAGCCACATAAGCCACATCGGGGTTGGTGGGGTGTATGCGTATCCACGCAATTTGCCGGGTTAGCTCCAAGCCCAAATGGGTCCAGGTTTTGCCCGCATCGGTACTTTTATATACGCCATCGCCATAACTGCTCATTACGCCACGCACAGCATGCTCGCCCATGCCCACATACACCACGTTAGGGTCGCTTTCGGCCACAGCTACAGCACCAACACTGCCCGTTTTAAAATAGCCATCACTCACATTAAACCAACTGTTACCCGCATCTTCGGTTTTCCATACACCACCACCCGTGGTACCCATATAATAGTGCAATATATTGCCGGGTACACCACAGGCCGTAACAGAGCGCCCTCCTCTAAATGGACCAATACTGCGCCATTTAACGGACGAAAAATAGGCATTCATCGCTGTGTCAAAAGTGGGCTTTGCCGCATTTATAGCAGGCTTCGACACAACTTTTTTCTGAGCAAAACCGGCCAGCGCAATACCCAAGAGGGCAGTAATCATCAGGTGCTTCATCATAAACTTATAGTTTGGGAGCCGAAAAATACAGACTATTGATGAATTACTGAACAGCTGATGTTAGCTGCCAAAAAAACCGAAGATTTTAGCACGTTTCGCAGCCAAATAATCTTGCTACATTGCACCACATAGATTTTAAAATTTTACGCATGCACGCTTCAAGCCCACGGCTTAATTCAACCATTACCAAAGCGCTTGCTATTGCTGGCTTTACAACATTTTCGCTTTTTGCTACCGCACAATTAAACACTTGGCGGCAAATAGCCGATACAAGCGCCAACTTTTACACCATTAAGGCGGATTTTATGGGCAACAAGGCTAAGCAGACGCTTGACGTGTGTAAAATGGTTGGGGATAGTGCTACCCAAGCCATTATTGACGGCCTACCACCGGAGGCCAAAGACTTTGAATACCTGTACTTTATGCGTTGGGCCAATTTTGTAGAGCCAACGGTAGCCGAAACCAAAGGCGATTTGAATTTGATGCGGCAACGCTACGATAAGTCCATGACAGCCATTGAGGCTTCGCCAAAAAATTTGATTCAAAACGCAGAATACAATTGGGCACTCTTGGGGCCGGTGAACCAAACCAGTAATATGTATGGCACTTTGGCCAATGTGAGCAGGTGGGTACGTAAGTTAATTGCCGAAAACGGCAGCAGCATTACACTTTCCCCTTCCGGCAGTTTGGGTATTACGGATAAAGAATAGGCAACGGAACGCGCTTGAGGAACCTACAAAGACTGAATAAATTTTAGAAGCGATATGGAAAAATTACAAGTAGCCCTGCAACGGCTTGATGCGCTAGCCAACAAACTTGAGGCAAAAAATACTGCCATATCCGAGGGGTCTGTTGGGTGGCATATTGCGCACTGCCATTTGGTGGTGCAAGGCATAGTGGCGGCTTTGGGGGCCTCTAACCCCGCCGACTACAGGTGGACGTTTAACAAACGCAGAGTATTGGTGCTTTGGATAGGAAAAATGCCCCGGGGCAAGGCAAAAGCGCCCGGCCGGGTACAACCCAAGCAAACAGTTGACCCGGAAGTGCTGCAATCCGCCACGGCAAAAACGACTGAAGCTTTACAAACCCTCAAGCAACTTCCTCCAAATGCGCATTTTACACACCCCTTTTTTGGCGTACTCAATAAAAACCAGAGCCTGCGTGTATTACTCATCCATACCAAGCACCACCTGGCCATTATAGCCGATATATTGAAAGTCCGCAGCTAAACCCTTGCGCTATGCACCAAGTAGATGTGTATATAGAAACGCTGCCGCCGCCCTTAAACGCCGTGGCGGCAGAAGTGCGGCAATTGCTATTTGAAAAAGTGCCTCATATTGAAGAGCGCTTTAGCTTTAAGTTGCCATTTTACCATTACTTGGGCATGTTTTGTTACCTGCGATACAACCCCGAGCTACAGGCTTTGGACCTCACCTTTACACGGGGCAAAGACTTACAAATGGCATTTCCGCAGTTGGAATTGCGCAACCGCGCCACCGGTGCAAGCGCGGTACTTAAAACCATGGCCGATATAACCCTACTGGAAGTACCACTGATGGTGGAAGCTGCCGCAGATTGGCAACAAGAAGCCAAAGCTATGGGACGGCAATTGGTGAATAAAAAGGCTAAATAAACATTTGTGATGGCGCTACTTCCCAACCTTCTGCACTAAGGGCTGGCCGTTTCCGTTTGTTTGAAGTGCAAAAAAAAGTCCCCGTCAAACAGCATTGACAGGGACCATTTTTCTACTTCCGAGAAGCGATTAGGCCAATTTCAACTTCAAATTGGCGTCGATGGCATCTAAGAATTCCTCGGTGTATTGGTAATGTTCGCCGTGATTTACTTTGTTGCCATGTATGCACACCGCCAAATCTTTGGTCATTTTACCACTTTCAACAGTTTCTATACAAACCGCTTCTAAGGCTTCGGCAAAGTTGATGAGCGCCGTATTGCCGTCGAGTTTGCCTCTGAAGGCAAGGCCGCGGGTCCAGGCAAAAATGCTGGCAATGGGATTGGTGCTGGTGGGCCTACCCTTTTGATGCTCGCGATAGTGGCGGGTAACGGTACCGTGTGCGGCTTCGGCCTCCATGGTTTGCCCATCGGGGGTTACCAGTACGCTTGTCATAAGCCCTAAGCTACCAAACCCTTGGGCTACGGTATCGCTTTGAACGTCGCCATCGTAGTTTTTGCAGGCCCAAACAAAATTGCCATTCCACTTTAGGGCGCTGGCTACCATGTCGTCGATAAGGCGATGCTCATAAACAATGCCTGCTGCATCAAACTTGGCTTTAAACTCGGCATCAAAAATGTCTTGAAAAATGTCTTTAAACCGCCCATCGTACTTTTTAAGGATGGTATTTTTGGTGCTGAGGTAAAGCGGCCACTTTTTAGAAAGTGCCATGTTCATACAGCTGCGTGCAAAGCCCATGATGCTTTCATCTACGTTGTACATGCTCATGGCAACGCCAGGGCCTTTAAATGTAAACACCTCATGCTCAATCACTTGTCCATCTTCACCTTCAAACTTTACGGTAAGTTTCCCTTTGCCGGGCACCACAAAATCGGTGGCGCGGTATTGATCGCCAAACGCATGACGGCCAACTATTATGGGAGCGTCCCAAGTGGTTACCAACCTGGGAATGTTTTTTATTACAATTGGCTCCCTAAAAACGGTGCCGTCTAAAATGTTGCGGATAGTGCCATTGGGGCTTTTCCACATTTGCTTTAATCCAAACTCTTTTACCCGGGCTTCGTCGGGGGTAATGGTGGCACATTTTATACCTACACCATATTGCTGTATTGCCTTTGCCGCATCTACAGTTACTTGGTCGTTTGTTTCATCCCGGTACTCCATGCCCAAGTCGTAGTACTTAATATCAAGGTCCAGGTAGGGTAAAATCAACTTGTCTTTTATAAACTTCCAAATAATGCGGGTCATTTCATCGCCATCCAATTCCACCACAGGATTAGCCACTTTAATTTTTTCTAGCATACAACACAAACTTTAAGGGGTAAATAAACGTATTTTAGTTTTTATATTTAACAAATGTTGGTATTGGTCATTATTCAAATTATTCAAATTATTCAAATTATTCAAATTGATAGCTGCGCTTAAACCGGGCCGAGTGCCTTTCCCAATTCATGTAACGATGCTTTGCCATTTCAGAAATATTACCAAGTGGGTTAAAATCCTGCACCCTGTTTCCAAAAGTGGGCAAATATATTCGTTTAGGTTATGTGTGCAACTATTGTGTTTGCTTAGCTTTTGCCAATTTTTTGTAGGCTGCACCACAAGCAAGAAAGAAGCCTTAGTGCCCCCGGTTAAGGCCAGCAAAACCTATTTGGCCTTAGGCGACAGCTACACCATTGGCCAGGGCGTGTTGCAAACAGAACGATTTCCTTACTTAGCAGCGCAATGGCTTACCACACAAGGGGTGGACATGCTAAGCCCCACCTACATTGCCACCACCGGTTGGACAACCGCCGATTTGCTGAGGGGCATTGCCAACACAAATCCACCCAGCAACTTTGATGCGGTAACGCTACTTATTGGCGTAAACAATCAATTTCAGGGTAGAGATACCAATGAATACCGCAGGGAATTTACCCAATGCTTGCAAGAAGCCATCAGGCTGGCCCGTAACAAAACCCAGCATGTGTTTGTGCTTAGCATACCCGACTACAGCTCCACGCCCGTGGGCCGCCGCTTCGACTCGGCCAGCGTATCGGCCGGCGTTAACCGGTTTAATGCCATAAACCGGCAAATAACGGAGCAATACAGGGTGGTGTATATTGATATTACGCCAGGAAGCCGCCAAGCATCTACCGACCCGGGACTGGTGGCCTCGGACGGGCTGCACCCCAGTGGTCGCGAGTACGAGAAATGGGCTGCCCTGTTGGCACCAGCCATGGTGAAAGTGCTGAAGTAATGCTCAGATTCGGCATTGAGACAATTACAAGGCGTCAATCTGTAGTTTCGATAATCCTGTTAGTACAATAATGTCGGCCACTGGAAGGCCCATTTGCTTTGCCAACTTCGCCACTTCTAGCTTACCTTGTATTTTACCTTCATCGAAGGCTGTGTCGGCAGTGTTTTTGTAATCCCTGTATATTTTCAAGTTCATTTCATAGCTTTCACGCTCAGCTTCGCCGAAATTAGCAATCTCAGCTTTCTCAAAAGCTTGAGCGAAAACATCATATTTAAAGATTGAGGGCATAGCGTCAAAGTTTTCTAGGTGTTTTATGAAGTAAAGCCATTTAGCCAACCTGGTGTGCAACTCGGCTTCATTGGCGCTGAAGTTGGGCATCTCAAGATAGATGTAGGTCAGCTTATCGTAAAAAATGTGGCCGAGCTGGTTTCTTAACTTAATGGTGTTTACTACTGTACTCTTTTCTGGCTCATTTTCATAATCGTCGAAGGTAAAATCCAAAATACCAACACAGTACACCGCTTTCAGATTGTAATTCCTGTTTCCCTTCTCGGCTTGCTCGCGAATGGGAAAGGTGGAATAGTAAATGGTGCGCTCCTTAAAATAATTCTGTTTTGCCTTTTGCAGCTCAACAATAAACTTTTCGCCGGCTTAGGTTTCGCAGTACAAATCGTAAACAGCCCTTCTATCGGCTTCCGCTTGCCCTAGCTGTTCAGCGTTTTTAAACTGCAAATCCACTATCGGATTATTTTCTGGCAACAGCGCATTTAGAAAGTCTATCAGCATGGGCTTACTTGCTTCCTCGCCAAAAATTTTCTTAAACCCGAAATCTGTAAACGGATTAACATATTTTACTTTCATGGTTAACACGGAGTTGCAACAAATTTACGGCATGGTGGGTAACCTCAAAAAAGCGCCTCGAATTTTTGAAGCCATGGTTCTGCATTGCCGCGAAGCCTACATTTGTACAAGGCAATGTGCCGAAAAAACATAGCAACAATGCGCAATTTGATGGTATGGTGGTTTAAGCTAAAGGGGTGGAAAGTGGCCAATGGCATACCCGCAGATGTAAAGCAATGTGTGATAATAGCGGCGCCACACACCAGCAATTGGGATTTTGTGTACACGGTGGCCACTTTTACGCTCTTAAAAACGCCAGTACAGTTTTTGGCGAAAAAAGAACTGTTTAAATGGCCTTTAAAAGGCTTGCTGAAAGAGGTGGGCGCTATGCCGGTGCAGCGCAGCAGAAGCGAAAAGCTGGTGGACACCATGATTGGCCTGTTTAAAACCAACCCCAACTTGCTGCTGATGATACCCGCAGAAGGCACACGGAGCAGGGTGGAACAATGGAAATCGGGCTTTTACCATGTGGCTTTGGGTGCCAACCTGCCCGTGCTGCCGGGCTACCTGGACTACGCTACCAAAACCGCAGGCTTTGGCCCACCCATTGTGCTTACGGGCAACCCCGATACCGATGCCAACGCCATTAGGCAATTTTACGCCGATAAAACTGGCCGCTTTCCGGACTTGTTTAATTTGGATGCTATAAAGCTTCGTTAACAAATGGCGAAACGTGGGTAAGGCTGCGTTAAATTGCTTTTCTTTATGGCTTAAAAAATTGAGAACAATTACACTAAAACATCTGACAATGAAAAAACTGTTTTTTTTATGCGTTGCCTTTGCCGGTATAGTTCAATTGGCATGCGGGCAGGGTTCGCGAAAGAGCCCCCACGAAACGGTGAGCAATGCCGATATTTCGGTAACCTACGGCCGCCCCTTTGCAAAGGGCCGCGAAATATTTGGTAAATTGGAAAAATATGGCCAAGTATGGCGTACCGGAGCCGACGAAGCCACCGAAATAACCTTTAAGCGCGACATGACTTTTGCCGGAAAATCTATAACGAAAGGTACTTACACCCTCTTTACAATTCCTGGCGAAACCCAATGGACCATCATTTTAAACAGTAAGTTGGGCGAGTGGGGTGCTTATGGCTACGACAAGATAAAAGATAAAAACGTGCTGGAATCGAAGGTTTCTTCTACCAAATTAACCACCAAAGTGGAGCAGTTTACGATTGCTTTGAGCAGCAGTGCGGTAGTGCTAAGCTGGGACAACGTGGAGGTAAGCATACCCATTAAGTAAAACAGGCATAAAACAATTTTGGGCTGTACGGAAACGTGCAGCTTTTTTTATGCCAAGTTTCAAGCTGGTATTACCCAATTGATTTTGTGGAATGGTACCCACGAACCAAAATTTGCATTGCCGACATGGCGGATAATAAAAGAAGCTGCCGCTTGTAACGCGGCCATTGGCTATGTAGGTTGACTGCTATAACTATGGCTGGTTTGGCTGCAAGTGTGCGCCCAAAGTTTGAGAAAAAGCCAGCAGCAACCTAGCCGTAACCTCATCCATGCTAAGCGGCCCGCCCAACTCGTGCGCCATGCTGGTAACGGCTTTGTTTTTGATGCCGCAGGGCACAATGTGGTTGAAGTAATCGAGATTGGTGTTTACGTTGAGTGCCCAGCCATGCATGGTAACCCAGCGGCTACAGCGCACCCCCATGGCACAAATTTTGCGCTCTAAACCGGGCTTTTGGGCATCGAGCCAAACGCCGGTTTGGCCAGGGCTGCGACCTGCCGCTATGCCAAAATGCGCCAGCGTATCTATCACCACCTGCTCAAGGCTGCGTAAATACCAACCAATATCGGTTTTAAACTGCTCTAAATCTAAAATGGGGTACCCTACCAATTGGCCGGGTCCGTGAAAAGTGATGTCGCCGCCCCTGTTTATTTTGAAATACTCTATCCCCATTGCCTCCATTTGCTGCTCGCTGATGAGCAGGTTTTGGGCATTGCCGCTTTTGCCCAATGTGTACACCGGCGGGTGCTGCACCAGCAACAAATGATTGGTAATGCCCAAAGCTGTGTCAGGGGGCTCTTGTGTTTGAGGGCTTTGGCCAGTGGCAGCAGATTTTTTTTGCGCCAAAATGGCCTGTAGCAGCAGCTCTTGCTGCTGCCACACCGCTGCATAGGGCTGCATGCCAAGGTACTGAACAGCTACAATTGGTTTTGACGGCATAAGGAACTTAATACGGCAGGGATATGTGGTATAAAAAAGAATACATTACCATGTGGGACTAACCGTGAGGGCATGAGCGACGAACCACTGTTCTAAAGATCTTCCACCAGCCCTTTGGTGGCACTATAGCGCCGCCACTTGTCAATTACGGCCAGTATATCGGCGGGCAAATCGCATTCGAAAAATACAGGGTTACCGGTTTGTGGATGGGTAAAGCCGAGGGTTTTGGCATGGAGGGCCTGGCGGGGGCAAAGGGCAAAGCAATTTTCTACAAACTGCTTGTACTTGGTGTAAATGGTGCCTTTAAGAATGCGGTCGCCGCCATAATGATCATCGGCAAACAGCGTGTGGCCAATGTGCTTCATGTGAACGCGTATTTGGTGGGTGCGGCCAGTTTCGAGCACGCACTCCACCAGTGTGGTGTAGTGAAAACGCTCTAAAACCCGGTAATGGGTGATGGCTTCTTTGCCATGCTCGCCATCGGGGAAGGCCTCGAACTGCTTGCGGTAGCGTGGATTGCGACCAACGTGGGCGTTGATGGTGCCTGAATCGGCTTCTACATTGCCCCATACCAAGGCCACGTATTTGCGCTGGATGGTGTGGTTGTAAAATTGCTTGGCCAAATGATTGAGTGCCGCCGTGGTTTTGGCCATTAGCAGGAGGCCGCTGGTGTTTTTATCGATGCGGTGCACAAGGCCAAAGCGCGGTAAACTCTGCTCGAGCAAGCTGGGGTTTTGCTGCTGCAAATAGTGTGCAACCCCGTTGATAAGCGTGCCGCTATGGTTGCCACTGCCCGGGTGTACCACCAAGCCAGGCGGCTTATTGATGAGCAACACGGCATCGTCTTCAAAAAAAATATTGAGTGCCATGGGCTCGGGCTCTATATCGCTGCTTTCGGGGCTGCTGTCGCTAAAAACAATGATTTCGTCGAAGGCTTTAACTTTATGATTTGGCTTAACGGACTGCCCATTTACGGTAATCATACCTGCATGGAGGGCCTGCTGTATTTTGTTGCGGGTGGCACCTTCTACACGGTTCATCAAAAACTTGTCGATGCGCAGGGGTTCCTGGCCTTTATCGGTTTTTATGGCCAGGCGCTGGTACAGCTCATCGGCATCGGTTTGATCGGCAGCATCGGCGGGGTGGGTAGCGAGGGGCGGGGCGGCGGTATTGGCTTGGTTACCAAGCTCTGGTTGCAGAGCTGGATTGGTAGATTGGTTAATACCGGGCAGGGTTGTATGGGGAGAATGCGGCACTGTCATGATGGTAAAGGTAGGGCATTGGGGATTGGGACGCCCAGTGGCGGCAGCGGATGGCTGGCCTTGGTGGGCCATGTTGAAACCAGCCCCATGCGTGTACTAATGCCTAGGGGCTGCGCCCTTTAGCCGTAAATATGCCGTGACGCGCCTTGGCGCACACGGCGTATTGCAGGCGGAGGGCGAACTGAGGCCCTATGCGTGTACTGCCGATGAGAGCCCCAAAAATTGTATTATGTTTTTATGAGCCGGTAATCCATTTTTACTTTAAGGTTGCTAATATCGAGCAATTTACCCTTGAGCAAACGGCGCTTGAGGGGGGCTAAATGGTCGATGAAGAGCTTGCCTTCAAGATGGTCGTACTCGTGCTGAATGACCCGGCTGGTGATGCCGGTGAACGTTTGTTGGCAGGGCTCGAACTGCTCGTTTACATAAGCAAGGGTGATGGTGGCGGGGCGATAAACGTCTTCGCGAATTTTTGGGATGCTGAGGCAGCCCTCGTTGTAAGGCCAATCGGCGCCAGCAAATTCTACCACATGGGGATTGATGAAAACGGCTTTTACGCCAAGGTCGCCGGGGTATTTGTCGATGTCTTCGTCGTCGAGATTGTTGAGGATTTGCACGCTATCGACCGTGAAAATGCGGAGGCTTTTGTTGATCTGCGGGGCTGCTAACCCCACCCCATTGCTGTGGTACATGGTCTCCCACATATCGGCTATGAGCTGTTGCAAATTGGGGTACTCTGGTTCTACGTTTTGGGCCACTTTGCGCAAAATGGGCGATCCGTAGGCTACGATGGGTAGTATCATGATGGTGAAAAAGCGGCGTGGCTGGTTGGCAGGTGCCTTGCAGCAGCTTGGGGCTGTGGTTTTTTTGGGCCCGCGCAAAGTAAGCACTATTTCTGCAAAAACGCTTGCAGCATAATGGTTGCAGCCATTTCGTCGAGCAAGGCTTTATTGCGACGCTGCTGCTTTTTTACGCCGCTTTGCACCAGCGCTTGCACGGCCATTTGGCTGGTGTACTGCTCGTCCACGGTGGTAATGGGCACGTTGGGATGGTCTTTTTTGAACAGGCGTATGAAGTCTTTAACGGGTTTGGTGGCATGGGTATCGGTGCCATTGAGGTTGTAAGGCAAGCCTATAATGACCTGCTCGACCGCTTCCTTAGCAAAATAGGCGGTCAGGAATGGACGCAGCTGCTGGCTACTGACGGTAGTGAGGCCAGTGGCTATGATTTGCAGCGGATCGGTGACGGCTATGCCGGTGCGCTTGGTACCGTAATCGAGGGCGAGGATGCGGGGCAAAATTTGGGAATGTTTTGATTTGAGGATTTGGGGATGTGATGATGTGGGGATGTGATGATGTGATGATTTGATGATTTGGGGATGTGATGATGTGGGGATGTGAGGATGTGATGATGTGGGGATGTGAGGATGTCGGGTGTGAGATGTCTTATGTAAGATGATTGATATAGATTTATGGTGATTGAGTTGTGAATGCCTACTTTGTGTTGGCCGTTTTCTTTAGAACTCAGTTAAGCAAATTTGCATCGAATTCGTTCCGATTCTGAGGCTGTGGTTACTTCAACCTCAACCTCACCCTTGACCCTTCGACAGGCTCAGGGCGGCGCCTTGACCTTAACCCTTCGACAGGCTCAGGGCGGCGCCTTGACCTCTACCTTAACCTGCCTAGCGCAGCCAAAGATCGGCAATGACAAATACTGCGAACACCACGCTGGCGATGCCGTTGGCGGTCATAAAGGCGAGATTTACGCGGCGCAAATCGGTGGGTTTTACCAGCAGGTGCTGATACACCAACATGCTGCAGAACCCCACGGCACCTACCGCATAGAGCCAACCAAAGCTACCATAAAACCCAGCGGCCACCACGCAGGCGGCGCTTAACAGATGCAGCAAGCGGCTCACCATTAAGGCTTTGGCCGTGCCAAGGGCAACGGGTATGCTGTGAAGCTGGTGTTGGCGATCGAAGGACTCGTCTTGCAGGGCAAAAATGATATCGAACCCGCTAACCCAAAACAACACTGCAAACGAAAACAATACGGGCAGCACATCGAAACGGCCCACTACGGCCAAGTAGGCACCAATGGGCGCCAGGCTAAGGCCAAGCCCAAGCACCAGATGGCAAAGCGCGGTAAACCGCTTGGTATAGCTGTAAAATAAAATGACAAATAGCGCCACGGGACTAAGTGCAAAGCAAATGGGATTGATGAAATAGGTGGCCACCACAAACAACGCCGCACTAAGCAACGTAAACCGTAAGGCGCTGTGGGCCGAGATGATGCCGGCGGGAATTTCGCGGATGGCGGTGCGGGGGTTTTTGGCATCGAAGCTGCGATCGAGATAGCGGTTGAAAGCCATGGCGGCGCTGCGGGCGGTGACCATGCAGGCCAGCACGAGTAGCAGTTTTAATCCGTAGCTCGCTAAAATGGCGTTGTCTGGTATGCCTTCTACTTTTTTGGCGTATTGGTACAGTGTGAAGTTACCCAAATAAACAGACTGTGCAAACTTCAATCCCAAAAAGAAACCAATGAGCGCAAAGGGCAGCGCAAAAATGGTGTGGCTAAATTTAACGAGGCTCAAATAGTGTTTTGCGGTGGGCATGGGTGCAAAAATAACGTCAATGTAAATACTGATGTGTTCTATTGACTGGGCGGTTACCAAAAAGCGTGCGCAACGCCACCCACTCCCTAACTAAAGTCCGGTTTTTTGCTGCCCATCATTTAATCCTAAAAGTCACGGTGTGGACAACAGCCCCGCACGGCTTACCGCCCACCCAAACCGCAGGCTGTTTTAGGACGAACTCGAACCACATACAAACCACCAGTGAACGCATTTGGCGTGAACGAAAAACATTTACCAAAAAAAATGATGTCCAAATAACAAATGGCGCAGGTTGCCCGAACCGGAACTAAAAGCATTGGTGTGACACGAATGCAGGCGACAACCAAATTGCTTCCACCGACGATACGCGTTAGTTTTTTGCTTCCGGTATCATTATTCAACTAATTTTGTTCAAGCCCTGTTTATCAACTTTCAATACCATTGTACGTGGTTTAGATATGTGTGTGATAATACTGGCAATACGATTTCCGTACAAATAGCAATATAGGACTGGAACCTTTTGAAAAAGTAATACCGAGGCGTAGAAGCCATGCAGGAGAGTTTACCGCAATGGCAGAAGGATATGCTTGACCAATATCTGCCGGCCATTGCCGACAACCCCGCAAGGCTACGCCCCATTGAAGAACTCTTTGGAGAATTAGATGCAGAAGATTAAAGATGCCGTATAAACTCATTTATTTTGATGAGAGCCGGGTTAATGTAAAGGACGCTAAAGCATGGTAGAAAAAGCAGCAGTAAGGTTTACAAAACCGATTTTGACAAGCCATAAAATCGGCCACCAAAAACCTTGCTAAAATGCCAACCTCAAACGCTGTCCGCTATAAAAACATTGGTATTGCCCACCAAAAAAAACCTGCTGTTTCCATGGGCTGTTTTTTTTACCTAGATGCTTATTCGCTAAAACAAGTGCCAGGCGAGCACTGGTAGGTAGAGCTGCGATAGAAAATGCCCCAATACTACCGCGTTACCGGCTACCAAAACCCCAACAATAATACGGCTAGGACCCGGCTTGTACTGATGGCAGCACAGGTTCCACCTTTGCCCGTAGCGCAAAATAGGCCAACACACCCGACACCGCCATGATGACCGAAGCCAGCAAAAACGGTGCCCCGGGAAAATACACCGGTGCAGATGGTTGGGTGAAAAAGGCAAACAGATTGGTCATGATGGGTGGCCCAATTATGGCGGTGGCGCTTTGCAAACTGGTTAGCGCACCCTGCAACTGGCCTTGCTCGCTTGGCGGCACTTTGGCACTAATAACCGCTTGCAACGCCGGCCCGGCCAAGCCGCCCAAACAATACGGCACCAAAAACACAAACATCATCCAAGTTTTGCTGGCAAACGCAAACAGTAGCAAGCCCAACCCGTACAGCGCTAAGCCCAAAAAAATACTTTTTTCGTTGCCCAACCTGGGGTTTACCACCCGCACCAAGCCGCCTTGCACCAAGCCTACCAGCAGGCCCACCACCCCAAGGCTAATACCAATCATTTTTTCGTTCCACTTAAAACGCTCTATGCCAAAAAAGCTCCAATTGCTTTGTACGGCATGGCCCGCAATGTAGAGCAACACCATTACCAAAATTAAGGGCGCAATGCCTTTGTGTTTTTTAAGGTGTAGCAGGCTGGCCACAGGGTTGGCTTTTCTCCACTGAAAGGGGCGGCGGTGCTGCACCGCCAAACTCTCGGGCAATACAAAATAGCCATACAATGCATTAATTAAGCAGAGACCAGCTGCCACCATAAATGGCACCCGCGGCCCAAAGCTACCCAAAAGGCCACCCACCACTGGCCCTAAAATAAAGCCTACGCCAAATGCCGCACCAATCATGCCGAAGTTTTGGGCCCTGTTTTCGTGGGTGCTAATATCGGCAATGTAAGCGCTGGCCGTGGTAATGCTGGCCCCGGTAATGCCCGCCACAATGCGGCCCACAAAAAGCCACCCTATGCTGGGCGCAAAACACAGAAAAATGTAGTCGAGCCCAAACCCGAACATGCTAAACAGCAGCACCGGCCGCCTGCCATACCGATCGCTGAGGTTGCCCAGCACGGGCGCAAACACAAACTGGGCTATGGCATAAGCAAAGCCCAACCAACCGCTAATTTTTGATGCATCGCTTACATTGCCGTCAATAAGTTGCTCAATAAGGGTGGGCATAACCGGTATGATAAGCCCCCAGCCCGTAATGTCTAACAGCAGTGTAATAAATATGAAGCCAATGGCGGCCTGCTTTTGTTGTTTTGGCATAATGGACCGCAAAGTACGGCCAATATGATTTGCCCACGGAGGGTTTGGTACACGGGCGACGTACGCAAGGGGTGGTTTTTGAGTGCTGCTGATAAGTACTGATGCCGTTGAAACGCACAAAACCACGCAACCAATTACATTTGTGCCATGAGCAAAGTAAAAGTGGCCTTGGTGCAAATGAGCTGCACGGCCAACAAAGCAGAAAACCTGGCCAAAGCCATCGAAAAAACCCGCGAAGCCGCCGCCAAGGGCGCGCAGATCGTATGCCTGCAAGAGCTGTTTACCAGCCTTTACTTTTGTGATGTAGAAGACTACGCCAATTTTGGGTTGGCGGAAAGCATACCCGGGCCCAGTACTGATGCGCTGCAGGCCGTGGCAGCAGAGTTGGGTGTGGTGGTAATTGCCAGCCTGTTTGAAAAAAGGGCCCAAGGACTTTACCACAACACCACTGCGGTAATTGATGCCGACGGTAGCTATTTGGGCAAATACCGCAAAATGCATATCCCCGACGACCCTGCCTTTTACGAGAAATTTTACTTTACACCCGGCGACTTGGGCTACAAGGTGTGGAAAACCAGGTTTGCAACTTTTGGCGTGCTCATTTGCTGGGATCAATGGTACCCCGAAGCCGCCCGCATTACCAGCCTCATGGGTGCCGAAATTTTGTTTTACCCCACGGCCATTGGCTGGGCTACCAGCCAAGACGAAGCCACCAACACCGAGCAGTACAACGCCTGGCAAACCATACAGCGCAGCCACGCGGTGGCCAATGGCGTACACGTGATTAGCGTAAACCGCGTGGGGTTGGAGCAAAACGGTGCCATGCAGTTTTGGGGTGGCAGCTTTGTAAGCAATCCCTTTGGCACAGTGCTGTACAAAGCCAGCCACCACCACGAGGAAGTAACTGTGGTGGAGATTGATACTGCCAAAACCGACCAATACCGCACGCATTGGCCATTTTTGCGCGACCGCCGCATTGACAGCTACCAGCCCATAACCAAGCGTTATCTTGACGGAGATTAGGCGGCTAGAGCTCAGCATTTTTAGAATCCCCATTTTCGCAACCCGGCTTTAGCCGCCATTTGTGGCTTGGCGTGCAGCCCTTACCAAAAACCAATGGAAACTGGAAACAATATATCAGCGCTTGGTTGGCACGCCGCGTTGTAAACGGTTGAAAACAAGGGCGCAGAGGAATAATGCCTGCGGATGGACGTAATGGCTTCGGTTTCGTGCAAGCTCAATTCATCAAAACCTTAAAGTAGCAATGGATAGGTGAAGCCAATATGCACAAAAATCCATGGGGCACTATTCTTTCCAAATAATGGAGTTACCGGATTGATGTTCGTTTTCCTCCCACAGTTTGTTGGCCGGATCTAAAATCCATTTACCATCTACAATAAACTTGTAGCGGTGCTTGCCCCGGGCCAAAAACACCTGACCTATCCACTTACCGTCTACTTTTTTCATGGGGCTGATGTTGGGGTTCCAATCGTTAAAATCGCCCGCTACCATTACCGATTTTGCACTTGGGTAACCCGCCAACGTAAACGTGTAGTTGTGACCAATTACCAAAAATGAGTTTTGGTTGCCCATACCATCGCCTACCGGAGGGCCACCTTGCGGGTCCACAATCCATTGGCCATCTACAATGAATTTATATTGGTAATTGCCAGGACCCAACACATAATTTATTTCCCAGCCCTTGGCCGTTTTTTGCATGCGCAATTGGGCAGCATTCCAATCGTTAAAATTGCCGGAAAGCACCACATTTTTGGCCCTGGAAAAACCATTGAGCACAAAGCGGTGGGGCTTGCCAAAGCTGGCTTGCATGTTTTGCATTTGCCCATCGGCATTCGTGGTTACTTTAGCACCATCCACCCAAAAGTAGTATTGATAAGTGCCCTCGGCTACGTAAAGTGAAGTTTGCCAATGGTTGCCCTGGCGCTGCAACGGCAGCTGAGACGCCGCATAAATATTGAAGCTGGCAGCCAAATAAACGGATTTGGCCGTATCAAACCCCTTGAGTTTAAAGGTAGCATTGGGCACATAAAACACTGAGTTTACGTTACCCTCGCCATCAGGCACATCCAACCCATTATCGGGGTCGGTTATCCATCGGTCGTTAATCAAATATTTATAGTAGTGCGGCCCCGGGGGCAATTTTACCTTCGCTATCCACCCATTGGCTGCCCGGGTCATCTGAAAAGCCTGCTGCTGCCAATTGGTAAAGCTGCCTGCCAATTGCACAGCCTTTGCATTTTTGTAGCCACGCAGAAAAAACGCAACTACCCCATCGCTACCAACGGCATAAGGCAGTTGGTTTACAAAATAGTTGGCACCATAGGCTATTCTATTGCCACCCATAGTTTGCCAGTTGTTTTGGCTAGGCAGTGCCGAAAACACAATGCGATCGGCCTCACTACTGGCCTTTTCGGATGCAGCAAGGGGCTTGGTCACGGTAAAAACACCGTTGGCATTTTCCAGCACCGTCCAGCCGCCCGCCAGCAAAGAATCGTAGCGCTTTTGCTGCACCCATTGGTGTAAGCCCAAGCCCGCAAGGTTAGCTTTTACAATAAATGCCTCCATGGCTGGCACACCTGCTTGGTTGTAAATGGAAACCTGCATACTATTGGCCCGTATGCTTAGTTTACCGCCTACATGGGGCACTTGGGCATGTACTACCGCGGCAAACAGCAGCAACGCCACCCAAAGCGTATTTTTAAAACCCCGTTGATCTGCAATGCCAATCATTTGAAAATATAGATTTTCTGTTTTACAAAGTTAAACGCCACCACGCTGCGCGCCAAAAAGTCGTAACCCAATACACCATCGGCACATTGTAGCGTGCCAAAACAAGTTTTTTCGAGGTTGGTTACAATAATGGGCAGATTTTTCAATTGCTGTGTACCCACAGAAAGCTGGGCAAGCGTGCCGCTAAAGGCTTCAATGCTATTGGTACCTGCACCCGTAATCACCACGCGACCACTGATGCTTATGCTATCCATAACCCTATCGGGCAGTCGGCTGTCAATGAGGTTGTTTTCGGCAGCGCAATCAATCACAAAATTCAATTTCTTATCGGCAATGGCTGTGCTAAGTACCATACGACTTTCGCGTATATCAAAGCTGTACGCGTCGTACCGGTCGGGCTGTGCCAGCATGGGATGGGCGTATGTTTTAGCTTCCTTTTTGTTGATGTAGTGTAAGTAAATAAGACGTTTGCTATAGTCAATAATCACTTCACAGTCTTTAAACAAAGCCAGCCCCAACAAACCCAGAATCTTTACGCCACGTAGGTTTTCTATGGCCGAAAGATTAACCAAACTGGCCTCGGCATTGGCATACTTAAAGCTGCCCAGCGCAAGCGTTTGGATGGTGATTTTTTGCACCGCCCCACCCTGGCCTACTACACTCATCTGATTCTCGTCTGAGGCCTCAATTGGGGTATAGCCCCTAAAATACGTGGGATTCAATACCAAATCGGGGGCACCCGTATCAAGCACAAAGCTGCCAGCGGTACTATCGGCGCGGGCTTGTACCAATATTAGCTTACCCACCATGGTAAAGGGCAAGATACAACTGGGCGAGTCGGCCCGGAGGACGTAACCAACACTAATGCCTTGTGGCGGCCCTACAACTGGCGTTGCAAGCGGATGGCCATGCAACGTGCCCACCAATGCAAACAGCAACAGCACCCAAGCGATGCGAAAGTGCGAAGACGAAAAAAATGGGTGCGGGGGCAAAAAAGGCTAATTGAGCGGCTAAGTTTTAAAAAGTTTGGCGAAAAAAACAATTTAAAGTTGCGAAAGGCAACCCGCAGCTTTAAATGGCACTTCGGGGCCAAACTTATGTATCACCGTTTTTGGAAACAGGTTTGTTGCAATGGTATTCAATCGTTAAACAGACATCACCTCGCCGAACACCGCCATCCTGGTCAATAGAATGTGCCTGCTAACTGTACACAGCCAGCAGTTCCTTCGGTTAGAGAAATCGTTTTGCAGTTGCTTCGTGAGGATTACCAATTTTAGTGGTGAAAAAATAAAGTATAGAAATGAGCCCAGCTGAGTGTTGTGTGTTTTAGCGCGGCAGCAAAAGCGCCTCTCCATTTTTCGGCTGGTTTAGTCTGCCCCACTTAGCAAGTGTATACAAATTTTTACCCCCCCCAACCACCAACTGCCCCGCTAAATGCGACCGGCCTATTAACTTGCCCCCAAAATATACCGCATGCAAGCTGCAACACCCCGCGCACTGGGCTTTTATTTTCCCGCCGAATGGCACCCGCACGAAGCTACTTGGCTCAGTTGGCCGCACAAAGCCGCCAGCTGGCCCGATAAAATTCATACCATTTTCCCTGCCTACAGCCAGTTTGTGAAAACACTGGCGCTGAGCGAGAAAGTGCGCATAAATGTAGCCGACGACGCCATGAAAAACTTTGCCACCGGGCATTTGGTGGAGGCTGGTGTAAATATGGCGCAGGTGGAATTCTTCTTCCACCCCACCAACGATGCCTGGTGCCGCGACCATGGCCCGGCTTTTTTGCTGCACCGCACCGAGGCCAAAAAGGCCATCGTTGACTGGGGTTACAATGCCTGGGGCGACAAATACCCACCATACGACCTCGACGATGTGATACCAACGCTCATTGGCAAGCACTTTGGGCTGCAAGTATTTCATCCAGGCATTGTAATGGAAGGCGGATCGGTGGAGTTTAATGGTGCCGGCACCATTTTGACCAGTACGGCTTGTTTGCTCAATAAAAACCGCAACCCCCACCTTAATCAGGCGCAAATTGAGCAATACCTCTGCGACTTCTACGGTGCCGAGCAGGTGCTGTGGGTAGATGAGGGCATTGTGGGCGACGATACCGATGGGCATATTGACGATACCGTTCGGTTTGTAAATGAAGACACGGTAATGGCGACAGTTGAAACCAACAAAACCGATGAAAATTATGGCCTGCTTCAGCATAACCTAAATCAACTAAAAGCCATGCGGCTGCACACCGGAAAGCAACTGAACATTATTGAATTGCCCATGCCCGACTTGCTGGAATGGGAAGACCAAAGGCTTCCTGCCAGCTACGCCAATTATTACATCAGCAACGGGCACGTGATTGTGCCTACGTACCGCTGCGCCACCGACGATAAAGCCCTGCAAATTATTCAGCAAGCGCACCCCGAGCGGCAGGTTGTGGGCATCGACTCCACCGAAATCATTTGGGGGCTGGGAAGTTTTCATTGCCTAAGCCAGCAGGAGCCTAGCCTTGTCCATCAACCCTAGCAGTTACACGTTTGGGTGTTTCCATCCATTGTGGTAAATTGGCTTCAACAAGGTGTTGGCGGTCTTGTTAGCCACCTTCAGCTGTGCACCCGTGCTATCCACCAGCAGCGTTTCGCCGCTGCGCAGTGCCACGTTGCCCAAATGGCAGTGTTTTGCCACAGTGGCGCCTACGTCTATCGAACAATTGAGCAGGGCCGGATTCTTGGCTTTAACCGCCGCTACAAAATTTTGCGTGTGCAGGTCTAATCCATTGTCGGTTTGGGGCTGCCAAGCCACAGCCTCCAACTTGGGCTTTTTATCGTCCATTTCGGGTCGCACTTCCCAGCCGCCGCGGTTCACCACCAAAGTACCCAGCTCGCCAATAAATGACACGCCATGGTCTTGGCCGTAGAGTCCATTGCGGCGACCCATGGAGTGCTCCCAGGTCATTTGAAAACCATCGTAGTTGTATAAAGCGGTTTGCGTGTCGGGCGTTTCCCGATCGTCGGTTGGATAGGCAAAATGGCCTCCCATGCCAGCCACGGATTTGGGGTCCCCCGCCTTCATGCCCCACAACACTATATCAATCAAATGCACACCCCAATCGGTCATTAGCCCTCCTGCATAATCCCAGTACCACCTAAAACTGTAATGAAAGCGATTGCGATTGTATTCCCGGCGCTGTGCCGGGCCTAGCCATTGGGCATAGTCCACACCTGCCGGCACCGCCGCATTGGGTTTGGGAGCCAACATACCGTGCACGCTGTACATCCACGCCTTGGTTTGCGATATGCCGCCTAACTTCCCCGATTGCACGTAGGCCACTGCCGCCTTAAAGTGCTGCTGACTGCGCTGCCATTGATTAACCTGAACTACGCTGCCATATTTGTTGGCCGCTTTTACCATCCACTCTGCCTCGGCCACGCTGTTGCTGGCAGGTTTTTCCAAATACACTTGCTTACCTGCTGCACAGGCATCCACCATAATGAGGCAATGCCAATGGTCGGGGGTGGCAACAATCACCACATCCACATCTTTTTGCGCCAGCAGCTTGCGATAATCTTTGTGAATGGTGGGTTTCAGATTGATTTTTGCCAGCTCGGCCATACGGCTTTCCAACACGCTGTCGTCAACATCGCAAAGTGCTACACACTGCATTTCGGACATCTTGAGCATGCTGGTAAGGTTAACCCAACCCATGCCATTACAGCCAATGAGGCCAACGCCAATCCTGTCGTTGGGCGATACCCACTGCCGAACACCAGCCAAAACCTCCATTGGTATGGCTACAAGGGCGCCAAGCCCCAACCCGGTAATACCGGTATTGCGCAAAAACAATCGTCTGTTCATGGTTGCAATTTATGGCAGAAAACAATCCGAGATTGGTATGCAAAAATTTAAAAATTAATTCCAAAAGATAGCGGGGCTAATACACGTCGGAAAGATGTTTGCCGCTACATTTACCCCCTATGAAACATTGCTTGGCCATTCTTATAGTTTTAAGATGCTTTACACTGGTTGCCGATGCCCAACCAGCCGGGTTTACCACACTCTTTAACGGCAAAAATCTGGAAGGTTGGAAGCCATTGAATGGAAAAGCCAAGTTTGAAGTGCGTGATGGCGAAATTGTTGGAACCACCGTTTTTGGTGAGCCCAATTCGTTCTTAGCCACCCAAAAAAACTATGGTGATTTTATACTGGAATTTGAATTTAAACTGGACAGCCAAATGAACAGCGGCGTACAGTTTCGCAGCCAAAGCTTGCCGGAGTACCAAAATGGAAGGGTGCACGGCTATCAGTTTGAAATAGACCCCAGCCCAAGGGCTTGGACCGGCGGCATTTACGACGAAGGACGTAGGGATTGGCTGTACCCGCTAGATTTAAACCCCAAAGCAAAAATGGCGTACAAACCGTTTGTTTGGAACCATTGCCGCATCGAATGCCTGGGCAGCACGCTGCGCACTTTTGTAAATGGACAAGCCGTGGCGTATTTGGTAGATAACCTTACCCCGAGCGGTTTTATTGCCCTACAGGTGCACAGCATTGCAAAGCCCGAGGAAGCCGGTAAAACCATCCGCTGGCGAAACATTTACATCAACACCAATCCTAAAACCACCAGCCCACACACGGGCAACTTTGTGGTTAATTTACTGCCCAACAATCTATCGGCACACGAAGTGGCCAATGGCGTGCAGCTTTTGTGGGATGGAAAAACCACCAACGGCTGGAGGGGGGCCAATAAAACCCAGTTCCCAACCAAAGGCTGGC
>RDXD01000536.1 GCA_004292575.1 Bacteroidota bacterium | reverse complement strand
TGCATAAGCAATCCCTTTACCAGAACGATTGTGGTAAATACCACACCGGTAGCAGATTTTATACTGCCAGGTAATGTTTGTTTACCATCAGGACCTGCGGCATTCAAGAATACTTCAACGGTTTCTACTGGTGGCTTCTCCGGCTACTTGTGGTCTTTTGGCGACGGCAATACTTCCACCGTTAAAGACCCCAACCATATCTATGCAACCACCGGCAGCTTTACGGTGTCGCTTAGAGTTACTACCGATAGCGGTTGCCAAGCCACCACTACCAAAACATTTAGCAGCATTTTTGCCAAGCCGAAGGCCGACTTTACAGCACCCACAGAGGTGTGCTTACGCGATACTGTGGCCTTAAGGGATGCCAGCTTAGCGGCCAACCAAGCCATAACACGGTATGTATGGACCATGGGCGATAACACGACCGACACCGTTGTGAATCCCAAGAAACTTTACACCCAAGCGGGCACCTACCAAATACAGCATTGGGTTATAACCGACAAAGGCTGCTTTAGTGATACTGCCTTAAAAACAGTGGTGGTGAACGCCTTACCAGTGGTGGCCTTTACCAACACCACACCGGCCTGCGAAACCCGACAGATATCACTGAGTACACAGAGTAGTACAGCTGCTGGAACTATTACCCGTTGGTACTGGAGTATGGGCGACAATACCATAAAAGACCAGAACAATGGCAACACCATAACCCATACTTACGCCACAGCGGGGAGCAAAATAGTTTCGTTGGCAGTAAGCTCAGATAAGGGCTGCAAAAGCGATACGCTTAAAAAGGCGGTGATGATAACCGCCTTGCCAAAAATCAACTTTCCGCTACCGGAAGTATGCCTGAGTGATGCATTTGCACAATTTATTGATAGCAGCACCATAAGCGACGGCACTGCGGCGCAATTTGCTTACGTCTGGAGTTTTGGTAACCCCGGCGCTACTCCTAGTAATCCAAACACCGCATTTATAAAAGACCCTAGACACCGCTACTCGGCCGCCGGCAACTACAATGTACAACTTAAGATAACCACAAAAGATGGTTGTGTGGATAGTTTACAAAAAGTGCTGGTTGTAAATGGCGATAAACCCAAAGCCGACTTTACCTTGATAAATGGGGGCAATATTTGCGCCACCGATGCCTTACAGTTAAAAGACAACTCCTCTGTAAATTTTGGCTCCATTACCAAAGTGCAAATATTTTGGGAATGGCCAAATGCGTCCATACAGACTACTGATGACCTGCCGGTACCGGGAAAAATTTACAGCCGAACATTGGCCGATTTTATTAGCCCAGCCTCAAAAACCTTTCAGATTCGGTATTTGGCCTTTTCGGGTGGGATATGTGTGGATGAAATTACAAAGACCATTACCGTAAATGCACGGCCTAAAGCCGTTTTTACCACCGTACCGGGCATTTGTGTTGATGCAGCTCCACGACAAATTACCCAGGCCTCCAACACTGGTGTGGTATCGGGTGTGGGCGCTTACAGTGGCCCGGGAGTTTCTGCTACGGGGCTCTTTACGCCTTCTGTGGCCGGTGTAGGTACCCATACCATTCGGTATCGGTTTGTGGCTGCGTCTGGTTGCATAGATTCTGCCAACCAAACCATTACCGTGTGGCCTAGGCCTACGGCTGCTTTTACAATTGACAGTCCTACATGCGCCGCACAAGCCATAACCCTTCGCGATGCATCTGTGCCCAATGCCAATAAACTTGCTAAATGGGATTGGGATTTTGGAAACAGTACTACAACGACCCGCACCTCAGCGGCTCCTTTTGCCCAAACCTACACCACAGCAGGCAATTATACCATAGTGTTAAAAGTAACCACCGATAGCGGCTGCGCAAGTAATTCGACCTCCAGAGTGGTGGTTGTAAATGATTTACCCGTGGTAGATTTCGATTTGCCAACAGTATGTTTGCCCATTGGCGCCGCGCAGTTTACCGATCGAAGCACCATTGCCGATGGCAGCGCCGCTCAGTTTAGTTATCTGTGGAACTTCGGAAGCGGCAATGCCACCTCTACGCAAAAAAACCCATTGTTCAACTACAGTGCTACTGGAGCCTACACAGTAACTTTAAGGGTAACCTCGAAAAATGGATGTACGGTTAGCGCTAGTAAGCAATTAACCGATGTAAATCCACAACCGCTGGCCAATTTTGATGCCACGCCCCTGGAGGTTTGTCTTGGCGATGTCATCAATTTTACCGATAAAAGCAACCCCTTAACCCAAACGATTGTGAGCTATAGGTGGGCTTTTGGTGACAATGCTACATCTACGCTTCAGAATCCCAATCGCCGATACGCAGCCACTGGCACCTTTAGAGTAAGCTTGAACTACAGCACCAGCAAAGGTTGCATTAGCGATACTGTAGTAAAGTCGGTAACGGTACACCCCTATCCGGTGGTAAATGCAGGACCCGATCAGGTGGTGTTAGAAGGTGGCCAAAAGCTACTGCCGGCCACAGTAAGTGGGGGTAGCAGTTACCAGTATCAATGGCAGCCCGCTACTTATCTCAACAATGCCAATGTTTTGCAACCCATAAGTGCACCCAAGAACGATGTAACCTATACGTTAACGGTTACTAGCCTTGGTGGCTGCAAACGCAGTGATGATATTTTTGTAAAACTGTTGCTGAAACCACAAATTCCGAATGCGTTTAGCCCCAACGGAGATGGCATTAACGATACATGGTCAATATTATACCTGGATTCTTACCCGGGCGCAACCGTTCAATTGTTTGACCGCTATGGTAGGCAAGTGCTAAATAGCGTGGGCTACAGCCGCGCCTGGGATGGCAAGCAAAATGGCGTTGTGGTACCGGCCTAAAAACGGCAGAGCTCCCATTACAGGGTCGGTTACCGTGTTAAAATAAACTATAAAACGCCCTTGTGGATTGCGATGAAATGGAAGGTAGGCTTGTGGATAGCTGAGTTTGACTTTAGAATTGCTGACGGGACTGCCGCGGATGGGATTGCTTTTTGCTACTTGGATGTGCCACCAACCGGATTTGTATGGGGTGGGGGAAGTAGCACATCCACCACCACAAATTTTACCATAGCCAATGCCAGCAGGCTGTGTACAAACAATACTGTTTCATCTATCACTCTCACCGGAAATCCTGCGGTCAGCAGCACAATACATACCAATTATCTTGCTAGCCAGTTTTACGGCAAAAGCAATAAGCCGCTTGCTTTTTTAGACACTGCGCGCCTTTGGTACAACGGCGGTAACCAACGGCAATATGTGGTAAAAATGATAAAAAAATTTGCCAATACACGCAGTTCGGAAAAAATGCATTCCAAACGATTTTCGCAGCTGCCTGTGGCAGCGTTAGATAACTTGGCACCGCTCTGTGCCAATGCTGGGCTGGTAAATTTGAATGCCTACAGCGGTGAAAACACAGGTACGCAAGATGTGGGCAGATATCTTGGAAATGGTGTTTCAAGCCATCATTTTATTGATAATACGGCACGGGTTGGCTTACAAAATTTGTTATACACACATACTTCCACCAGTGGCTGCATAGACACCGCCAACGCAATTGCCATCATTTTGGCAGTACCTCAGGTAAGTGCAGTCCCCGATAAAGAGGTACTTGTAAGCGGGCAGGCGGTTTTGGACGGACAATCGGTGTTGCCGCCCCAGACCGTAGGTTGGCTGCCCCCACAATTTTTAAGCAACGTAGCCGTTTTGCGGCCAATAAATAAGCCAACTAGAGACATTACTTACGTATTGGAAATACCCTTGGCCGACGGTTGTAAAAATAGCGACGCCATTAGGACAACTGGATTTCCGAATCTATTGGTAACCAATGTGTTTAGCGCTAATGGTGACGGCATAAACTACAAATGGATTATTCGCTCTTTAGGGAGCTACCCGGGTTGCACGGTGGGTGTGTTTGATTGGTACGGGCAAAAAGTGTTTCATTCTAAGGGATATTCCGTGTATTGGAGTGGACTAAACAGAGGGTTGCCATTGCCGGCAGGTGTTTACCATTATTTTATAAATCCAAAAAATGGGGCCGCCGCATTTACGGCTTCTTTAACGTTGGTTCGATAATCCAGAAACTGTTTCATAATTTTACAATATGACGAAGAGATTTTTTTCAGCCACCGTATTTCTAGCCTTTGGTCTTTTGGCGGCGGCGCAACAACGGCCACATTACACGCAGTACATATTAAACAACTACATTATTAATCCCGCAGTTGCGGGCATAGAACAGTATGTTGACATAAAAGCTAGTCATCGTCACCAATGGGTTGGTATTCAAGATGCACCAGTAACCACCTATTTTACCATACATGGCAGCATTGGCAAAGATGACTACCGCGAAAACCCAACCAGTTTTACCCCAGAAGGTGGCAACCCACGAGGGAAAGCCTACTGGCAAGATTACACGGCGCCAAAGCCACACCATGGCTGGGGCGCCACCATCATAAACGACCGCACAGGGCCTTTAAACCGGTTTAGTATGTATGGAACCTACGCCTACCATTTGGGTATTGGTCCGCGTACCTCATTGTCGGCAGGTGTAAGCGCGGGTTTTACCCGCAATGGTCTCAATGCTGGAAAACTTATTTTTGATAATCCCATTGATCCTTCGGTAGCAGGTAGGGGTATTGTAAACACCATGCGGCCCGATGTAAACCTGGGTTTGTGGCTTTATAGTGCCAACTACTTTCTTGGCCTTTCAGCACTTCAAATTGTGCCCCAGGGTTTGGAGTTTAGCAACAATACACTCAGAGTGGCACAAAAAAGCTATCCGCACGTGTTCTTAACTTCGGGCTATAAGTTTTACGCTGGCGAAGATGTTACCATCATTCCAAGTGCGGTTGTACGATTTGTAAACCCGCTGCCGCTTGGCGTAGATGTAAATCTTAAAGCCATGTACCGCGATAGGGTATGGCTGGGCGCCAGCTACAGACATGCCGATGGGGTAGCGGGAATGGTAGGCATAAACGTGTCAAACACCTTTAATATAGGTTACGCTTATGACTTTAGTACCAGCAGACTACAAAATTTTACGCGTGGTACACACGAAGTGGTGGTAGGATTTATGATTGGAAACCGCTGGGGCGATATGTGTCCACGCAACCTGTGGTAGTCAACACATCTATTTTTTTACCAAAAAAAGCTTGAATTCGGTTGAGCCTTCTAAACGAACCGCGTTTACGCTGGAGAGCGTTGTTTTCTTTATTTGCCAAACCCCGTTAAGTTTATTGCAAGGGTGGGGGGCTACTGGAAAATTAGAGGTAATGGTTTGGGCTTCTGAATTGGCTTGCCAAGTGCCCACTTCGTTGGGCATGGATGCACGCTGGCCAAATACTGAGCCATCTTTATTAAATTTAAACTCGTAAGGTTTAAAGTCATTGGTGTGATTAACGCTGCCTTCCAAAAATTCGTCCACCACCCAAAGGTTGTTCGTAATGAGGTTGACCATAAAATCTTCGGCCACTTTTTCCACTGCCTTTTTGCAGCCGCTGCATGCTAACACAGCTACCACAAACAACATTAGAGAAAATTTACGTGTATTCATATAAAAATTGAACTGAAAGGTAGCGATATTTTTAGTGCTATGATAAATTGGCGGGCTGATGATTGTTCAGATGTTGCAGCATCAATTTTATTTCGTCGGCGTTTACCGAGGTATAGGTAAGCGGCTCATCGAGCTCTGGAATATCAAATGCCATTTTGCTAAGCACCGTTTTTCTAAAAGCACCGTGATATTCGTTAGCGCCGGTAGCGGCCATCAATTCTAAAATTTGATTGGCGTTAATGCCACCACCCGGCATTACCACCAGCTGATCACCAACCAGTTCTACCAGTTGTTTTATAAGCGCCATTCCGGCATAGGCCGTAGGCTTTTGGCCGCTGGTAAGCACCCGTGAACAACCCAAAGCTACAAGCTCCTGTATAGCGGACAAGGGGTTTCTGCATCGGTCGAAAGCACGGTGGAAAGTAACCTCCATGGGGTATGCTAGGTCCACCAACTTCCCGGTTCTGTGCGTATCAATATCGCCATTGGGTAGTAAAAGACCCAGTACCAAGCCTTCAAATTGCATTGATTTACAAAGGAGCACTTCCGCTTTCATCATGTCAAACTCGGCATCGGTGTACAAAAAGTCGCCTTCGCGAGGTCGAATGATGGGAAAAATGGGTAGGGTGGTAGCGTGACGCGCTCCCTTCAACAATCCGTACGACGGTGTGGTACCACCGGCATGCGGGTTTTGGCAAAGCTCTATACGATTGGCACCAGCCGCCGCCGCTGCAATCACGCCGGTTAGGCTAAAGCAGGCCACTTCAAGCAATTTAGGTTGTTGCATGAATGACCTTATTTTTTAGGGAACCAGCTTTTAGCCTGAATCACTTTTACACCTTGGTGGCTGTGCACGGCCATCGTAAAGTTGGGGTTTAAAGAAAAACAACCATATTGCCCCTGAGCGTTGAGCGCAATAAAGCCCACCTGAAGCGCTTTAGCCGCTGTTTCCCCCTTCAATTTCACCAGTCTTGCTACCGCTTCTTTGCAAGCATCCTCGGGGTTTTTCCCTTGGCGCATCATTTCTACTATGGTATGGCTGCCCACAATGCGCACCACCTCTTCGCCCACACCCGTGGCCGAGGCGGCACCCACTTCATTATCAACAAACAAACCTGCGCCAATAATGGGGCTATCGCCTACACGACCACGCATCTTGTAACCCATGCCGCTGGTGCTGCAAGCTCCGCTAAGATTACCAGCCTCATCACGGGCCAGCATTCCAATAGTATCGTGTTGATTTTCAATATACTTAAGAAGATTTTCAACAGTGGTCATGGGGCTGTATTTGCTTGTTTTTTTCCATTCTTCCCATGCCTTTTTGCTCGATTCGGTCAATAAGTTCTCCACCTTAAAGCCATGTTCCAATGCCAATTGTAAGGCGCCCGCGCCTACAATTTGTACGTGCGGGGTTTTCTCCATCACCAATCTGGCAACACTGCTGGCGTGCATTATGCCTTCCAGTGCCATTACAGCGCCAATATTGCCTTTATGGTCCATTATACAGCTGTCCAAAGTCACTTTTCCATCGCGGTCGGGCAAGCCACCGTAGCCAACGCTTTGGTCTTTGGGATCGGCTTCGGGTACCATTACACCGGCATGTACTGCATCAAGTGCACTGCCATGGGCCATCAGTACTTTCCAAGCGGCTGCGTTTGCCTTTATGTTTGGACTCCAGGTACTCACCACCACGGGGCCGCTGTTTTCGCTTTCTAAATTGTTGCCCAATACCGTAGCAGCTGGCACTGGCAGGGCTGCCAAACCCATTGCTTGCAAAAACTGGCGTCGTTCCATGCGTGTTAAGTTTTCTTGTTTAATTTGTTTGGCTAAGATGAGGTAAAAATATTAAAAACGAGGTTTAATTGATTTTTGGCAAAAATGAATATTTTCATTTCGCTTATAATTTACTTTTTAAACGCCGCCATCACGGTCAATGCACAAGACACCAGAGCTGGCAGCTAGCCCGCACAAAACGGAACGCCTGGCCACTTGGTTTGCCCGCAAAGCCCAAAAAAGAGGCGCTGCCAAAGCCGAGGCCCAGCGCACACTGGCCAGCCCAGGCCAAACGCCACTTGGTGTATTGGTGCAGTTCGTGGGCGAGTTTTTGAATAAATTTTTGCCGTATTTTTGGTAAAAACATGCTGATGACTGAAAAACAAATTAAGTATTTACGGAAGGTTAAAAAACCTATTTCAAAAGTGCCCGACAGTATAAAAATTATGGGCGGCAGCAAAAAAGCTACGAATCCATACTGGATTGGTGGCGCAAAAAAAGCATCAAAAAAATAGCACCTTACATATTCAAGGTACCAACAAAATAATTGTAACCGTTACTCTGCTAGAACAATACTTGCAGGTTAGATGATATAAATACTTTTTTAAAGCTTCGGGGTTCTAACACCAATGCTAACCACACAACTACTACAAGCATTTGATGTAAGCCCCAGCTCGGCACCGTTATTAGCGCAAATTACATTTCAAATTTGCTTTTTTTGGCTGTTTTGCAACGGCCTGATATTCAATTATTTATAAATTTTTCGCTATGATTATTTTGCTTATAATTAATATTATGTTAAGTAGAGTAGTCCAAATGCAGCCCACACTGCTGCGGGCTGCAAATACTTATTTACACCAACATGGTTACGGGATTCTCTAGATAGGCCTTTACGGTTTGCAAAAATGCCGCCCCTACTGCACCGTCAACACTACGGTGATCACAACTCAATGTAAGCTTCATCACATTTTTTACAGCAAACTCACCGTTGGCATTGCGGTAAACCTCTTCTTTAATTCTTCCAACCGCCAAAATGCAGCTGTCGGGCGGATTAATGATGGCTGTAAACTCATCAATATCCATCATGCCCAGGTTACTAATGGTAAACGTGTTGCCAGAAAACTCATTGGGCTGCAATTTTTTTGCCTTGGCTTTACCACCCAACTCCTTGGCTTCTGCACTAATTTGGCTTAGCGACTTTTGATTGGCAAACCGGATAACGGGCACAATCAAGCCGTCGGGCACAGCCACCGCCATACCTATATGCACATGGCTATATGTTCTTATAAAGTCGCCCATCCAGCTACTGTTTACCGCAGGGTGTTTTATCAATGCCATTGCCGAAGCCTTGATAACCAAATCGTTAAACGAAATTTTAACAGGGCTTACCACATTCATTTGTGTCCGAGCTTCCATGGCAGCATCCATGTTTATCTCCATTTTTAGATAAAAATGTGGCGCTGTAAACAAGCTCTCGCCCAAGCGCTTGGCTATTACTTTACGCATTTGGCTATTCGGAACATCGGTGTGGCCCTCTGCCCCGCCTATTGCGGGTACAAATGGTGCTACGGCACCTGCCGTCGATGGCTGTGCGGCTGCAATTGGTGCTGCGGCAGGCGCTGTAATCTCAGCAGCCATTGCTGTTACAGGCAAAGCTGCCGGGCTTGGAGCCTTGTAGTTGTCAATGTCTATTTTGGTAATGCGTCCATTGTCGCCGGTGCCTGGCACAAAGCGCAAGTCGATGCCTTTTTCCGAAGCCAGTTTTTTGGCCAATGGTGAGGCAAATATGCGTCCGGTGTTCACCACAACCGGGGCTGCAACTGCCGCTACTGGAACCGGTGTTTCCACAGTTGGAGCTAGGGTGGCTGCGGCAGTTGAAGCAGGTGCGGCGGCCCCTGACGGTGGTACAGTTGCTTTTGAAGCCGCTATTATGCCATCAATCTTAAAATCTACAGCACCAATAATTGCCAGTAAATCATTAACCATAATTTTTTGTCCGGCATTGGCGCCTTGGTACAACAGCACACCATCCTTGTAGCTTTCTAATTCCATGGTGGCTTTGTCGGTTTCAATATCGGCTAAAACGTCGCCTTTCTTTACAGCATCGCCTACATTTTTTTGCCATCCCGCAATCACGCCTTCGGTCATGGTATCGCTCAGCCGCGGCATCAACACCACTTCACTTATGGTAGTAAGGTCAAGCGCTGGTGCTGCTTGGGCTACTGGTGCTGGAGATAATGGAGCTGCTTGGGCCGCGGCATCCGTTGCTACTACCGCTGTTGCAGTGCCGTTGGATGGGGCGGCCAACAAAGCGCTAATGTCTTCACCCGGTACGCCTACAATCACCAACAAATCATCCACCTGCAATTTACCACCGGGTGCGGCACCCAAATGCAGCAAAACGCCATCGCGATAGCTTTCCAGTTCCATGGTGGCCTTATCGGTTTCAATTTCGGCCAGCAAGTCGCCCTTTTTTACGGTGTCGCCAATATTTTTATGCCAAGCGGCTATCACGCCTTCGGTCATGGTATCGCTTAGCCGGGGCATCTTTATTATCTCTGCCATACTGTTTTGCTGTGTTTATAGAGCTGCGAAATTCGGGGAAAATGTTATACGGTGCAAGGCTGTTTTGCGCTGCGGCTCAATACCTTACTTCCAAATTGAGTTGCTCTTTTAAATGCCGTACCAATGGAAAATCGGTAGCCATCAACCTAAACCGCTCATTACTGCTTAAATGTCTTGGTTCTGGGGCTCCATATTTGCCCTGGTCTTCGGCCACATGTAGCTCAATCTTTATGTCGGGATTGTGAAATGTTTGCTTAAGGGTTTGGAGAAGGGTTGACAATTCCGACTCAATGGCCTTATTGTTGAAGCTGGATGCGCTGGTAATGTCGATTTGGTTTGGCGTTATGGTTAGCTGGGCCAAATTGCAGCTGGTTACCGAAGTATGCTTCAGTTCAGTTTTCAAGGTTTCGATGTGCGCATTCCATATCTCCATTACCTCGGGTGTGGTAAGTGTTCTCTTTTCTACCGTTACTTGGTTTGGTGCTGCGGTTTGGTGCTGTTGTTTTATTTTCTGCAATAAGCTTGCGCCAGCACTGGGCGCCGAATTTAACCTAACGCTTGTATCGGGTATGGCCCGGCTGGCCGGCGGTTCTTGCAAAGTGGGCGCTTCTACGGTTTGGGTTTTATAGTTGCCTATGGCGGCGGCGGCGGGCTGCACCAGCGTTTGCGCAGGTGCGGCTTTGATGGGTGGCAACTCTACCGTAAGCTGTGCTTGCGGCAGAGCCACGCTTGGCAACGTGGGCATTTG
>RDXD01000296.1 GCA_004292575.1 Bacteroidota bacterium | reverse complement strand
AAGAATTGGAGTTTGGTAGGTAATCCTTATGCATCGCCCATTAATATTGGCCAGTTGTTGTTCAATAAGTATAATGCCGGTAGTGGTGGTATTGGTGCTACGGCCTACGTATACAATCCGAACAAGCAAAACACTACTCGGGGAGGTTATGATGCAATCGACATAAGCCAAAACGCTGCGTATATATTGCCTACCATGGGAGTAGTAGTAGTAGAAAACATAGCTAGTGGTAGCAATACCATCCAATTTGCCGAGAGCGATAAAAGCGATGCTACGAGTAACCTAGGCTTTAGAAGCCAAGCCGTGGCCAACCAAATAGGCATAGAGCTAACCGATAGTGTAGGTATCAATATAGATGAGCATTATGTGCGATTCAATAGCCGAGCTACCGATAGTATAGATGCTTTTGATGGTAGCAAAATGCTGAACGAGTTTAGCGTTTATGGTATAACAAATAACCAAAAGCTATACCTCAATAGCTTACCAGCACCCAACACTAGTACCGTACTACCGCTAGGTATTTATGCAGCAAGAGCCAAGCAAATGCGATTGGTAACCACCCAGCTAGATGTACCAGTGGGCATGCAAGCCATTTTAAGAGATAAATGGCTACAGCAGGAGCAGGTATTGCAAAACGGCACAGCATACCAGTTTAGTGTTACTGCCGATACGGCTAGCCAAGGCAACCATCGGTTCGAGATAGTACTACGCCCTGCAGCTACACTGCCAGTAAACTTCCAGCGAGTGGCGGCCAACTGGGTAAGCCCTAGAGTAGCCAATATTAGCTGGAGCGTAGGAGTAGAGCAGAACATACAGCGCTATGAGGTAGAACGAAGCACAGATGGCACCCAATTTAACACCATAGGAACCATACCAGCCAATAACCAAAACAGCTACGAGTTAGTAGATGGCCAAGCCATAGAAGGCAATAACTACTACCGCGTAAAAGTAAAAAGCCAAGGAGGAGCAAGCAAGTATAGCCAAGTAGTATTACTACGCAGTGGTAAGGGTACCAGCGGTATACAATTGTTACCCAATATTGTCAGCCAAGGCGCCGATGCTGTGGTACAGTTACAGAGTTTAGCGGCGGGTCAGTACCAAGTACAAGTAGTAAGCAAAACAGGCCAAGTAGTGTACCATAAAAACCATGTACACACGGGTGGTAATGCCAGTTTGGTGCTACCTACACAAACATTGGTTCGTGGTGGGTACCAAGTTATCGTAAGCAACCAGCAAACAAAATATGTAGAGCAAATGCTGGTTCAATAGCAAGGGAGAAGAAAAAGGAGTAAGGCGGCGCTAGCGCCGCCCCATACTCTAAAGCCGTAAAACAACTGCTAAACGATTTATCCAATAGTATCAACACATTGTTCAATAATTTAAACGAATAGTACCATGAAATCAATAACAGCCATTGCCATCAGCAAGAAAGCATCCTTACAACTCGTGTTACAAATGATGATCATTTTTTTCCCATTAGTATGTATGGCGGGTCCTGGTTTTGAAGGCGAACAGCAAGAAGTACCCGTGGACGGCGGCCTTAGCCTATTAGTAGCAGCAGGAGCTGCTTATGGAGCTCGCCGTGCCATGCGTGCAAAAGCACTTCCTAAGAACGATGCTGAGTTTACCGCATAGCCTAGTT
>RDXD01000295.1 GCA_004292575.1 Bacteroidota bacterium | reverse complement strand
TTTGTACCTTTACTTCACCCTGCGGCGACACTGCAAAGTCAATGGCTTGCTGCAAATAACAAAGTTTTATAAGGCATAGCTCCACGTGCAGACGTCTGTTTTTTGCCATTTTAAATCCTGCTTCTGCAGCACTAAGCACGTTTAAGCTACTCAAAATATAACTTAGTGATAGCTTTTTGGCCAAGGCAGCGTACCGCTCGTGCATGCCCTCAAGTACATCCAGCAACGGCACAGCGCGGGCATCAAGACACATCAGTAAGTTTCGCATAAATTCGGCCATACCGTTTAGCACGGTGTCGCCCTCGAAGCCTTTTTTGTTTATCTCGTCGTACAACAAAAGGGCCGCTGCCAAATCTTGTGCCAAAAGCGCATCTGCAATTTTAAAAAAGTAATCCTCATCAAGCAGGTTTAGATGCTCTAAAGTGTTTGCATAAGTAAGCTGACCGCCGGTAAAACTTACTATTTTATCCAGCATGCTGAGCGCATCACGCATGCAGCCCTCGCTTTTTTGTGCAATCAGATGTAGGGCAGTCTTTTCGGCTATGGTGTGCTCTTTTTCGGCAATTTCTATCAAATGTTCTACGGTGTCGGCGTTGGTAATGCGCTTAAAATCAAATATTTGACATCTACTAAGTATGGTGGGGAGAATTTTATGCTTTTCTGTAGTTGCCAAAATAAATTTGGCATACGGAGGCGGTTCCTCTAAAGTTTTAAGAAAGGCATTAAAGGCATTGGCACTAAGCATGTGCACCTCATCAATAATGTAGATTTTGTACTTGCCTTCCTGTGGGGCGTAGCGCACCTGCGTTACCAGTTCCCGTATGTCGTCAACACTGTTGTTGCTGGCGGCATCCAACTCGTGTATGTTTAGCGAGGTACCTTGGTTAAATGCCACACAACTGGGACAAACATTACAGGCTTCGGCATTGGGCTGCAGATTTTCGCAGTTGATGGTTTTGGCCAAAATGCGGGCACAGGTGGTTTTGCCCACGCCCCGCGGGCCGCAAAACAGGAATGCATGCGCCAGTGTGTTGTGTAAAATGGCATTTTTTAGGGTGGTGGTAATGTGTTGCTGCCCCACCACGGTTGCAAAATTTTGGGGTCGGTACTTGCGGGCCGATACTATAAATTTCTCCACGGGGTAAAAATAAACATTAGCGGTAAAGGTTGGTCATTCGGTTTTGAAACGGGACAGAAAACCAGCTTTTTTGCAGGAAAAACCTGGGTAAGAAGCGGCCTGCCACCGGGTTCAATAAGCTCATTTTAGGCTTCGGCACCCTGCTGAATCAGCCAGCCAAGGCTTAAAGCGGTGCTAAAATTAACCTTTTAAACCTGAAACCGCATTAATTTTAGACTCTAAATTTTGGTAAAAAAAGCCTCACAAATCTGTGGCTATCGGCTACCGGATGATTTTAGTTTGAATGTGATTTTTTACCTAAAACTTGCCTTTAAAGGTTTACAAACGCAAAAAAACATACACATGAACAATAGAAAAACACTGCTGGGTTTGTTGGCGGCCGTAGCAGCCGCTTGGGGTTTGTGCGCATTTTCAAAAACAGACAAGGGAAAGGCGGTGGTGGCACGCACTAAAAACAGTGCTGCCGATTGGCTAAGAAAGATGGAAGCCTTATTTGCAAAAGCCACAA
>RDXD01000535.1 GCA_004292575.1 Bacteroidota bacterium | reverse complement strand
CTTTGGCACTATGTGTGCCACATAGTTTTTGCAGTGCGCCCGCCAACTACCCGATGAGGCCGACAAGTAAGTGTAGCGGTGGTTGAAAATGTTGCTGGTATCGGCATGGTCGCTCAGCTGCACCAATTGGCATTGGGTGCAGCGGTAAAGCTTTAATGGGTAGAAGGCTTCTTTTTCATCCAGTTCGGCCGCGGTAAGGTATCCATTGGCCAAAGGCGAATGACCGAGGTCGAGAATTTGATGGGTAAGCGGACTCTTGCAAAACAGGCAATTCATGCGCGGTAAAAATAGGGCAGTACGCTTAAATATTCAGCATGAGGCATCGAGTTTGCCTACAACGACAGCGGTATGGGCTTGGTGGGAGCCAGTCAAAATTGTAAACGCAGTCTGCAATGGCAACATAAACTGACAACCAGTACTTTTTTTGGGCACTGTTTGAGCTTGACTGAGATTGCATTTGCGCTGATTTTGGCTAGATTTTTGTGCCCTTCATGGTCTGGCCAATGGCTTGGTCCATTACCCGTTCGGCATAGGGTCGGCTTACTTCGTTTAAAGCTTCCGTTTTTTCTTGAATTAGGTTTTTGTCGGTCATGGTAAGTGCCAGTTGCAAGGCTTGCATGGCCATGGCTGTGTCGGTTAGCTCTTGTGGGGTTAGCAGTGCAGCATTTTTACCTACAAATTTCTCTGTAGTAGAGAGTAATTGTTGGCCCTCGGTACGTGCCTCTATCAGTGCCCGTGTGGCTATGTCGTCCTCGGCATGGGTTAGGCTTTCAAGCAGTAGGCGCTCCACTTCTGCATCGGTAAGGCCATACTGCGGCTGCACGTCAATGCTTTGGCTTACGCCGCTGCGCAGCTCTTTGGCGCTTACTTGTAATATGCCATCGGCATTTATCAAAAAAGCCACTTCTACTTTTGGAAAGCCCGCGGGCATGCCCGGTATGCCCGTTAGGTTAAACTCGGCTAGCTTGCGGTTGTGCTCCACCAGGTCGCGTTCGCCCTGATACACGCTTATGCGCATGCCGCTTTGGCCGTCTTTTTGTGTGGTGTATTGCCTACTGGCACGGCTAGGTATTTTGCTGTTTCGGGGTATAAGTACGTCCATTAGTCCGCCCATGGTTTCAAGGCCCAAGCTTAAAGGGGTTACATCCAGCAGCAATACTTGGCGGTTATTGCCCGCTAAAATATCCGCTTGTATAGCGGCACCCAATGCCACCACTTCGTCGGGGTTTACACCATCGTGTACGGGTTTGCCAAAAAACTGTCCCACAGCTGTTTTTATAATGGGCATTCTGGTACTGCCACCCACCATTATTACTTCGTCAATTTGTGCCACATTCAGCTTGGCATCGGCTAACGCTTGGCGGCAGCAATCTAAAGTCTGGTTTAGCAAGGGCTGCACTATACTGCCCAGCTGCTCGCTGGTAAGCGTGTGGTGCTGTCCATCCAGCGCTGTTTCAAATACGCTATGTGTACTCAGGTGCTTTTTTGCCCTTTCTGCCTCCAGTCGGTAGGTTTGTAGCAACGCTTTATTTTCTGGCAGGTCTTGGCTTTCGGTTTGGTTCAGCCAGTGGTTTACAATGGCGCGGTCCACATCATCGCCCCCCAGGTAGGTATTTCCATTGGTGCTCAATACTTCAAAAATACCGTCGGTTATCTTCAAAATTGATATGTCAAAGGTGCCACCGCCTAGGTCGTAAACGGCAATGGTTTGCTCGCCGGCTTGGTTAAGGCCCAGTCCGTAGGCCAAACTGGCCGCTGTGGGTTCATTTATAATGCGCAGTACATCTAGGCCAGCCAAGCGCCCGGCATCGCGGGTGGCCTGCCGCTGGGCATCGTTAAAATAGGCGGGCACGGTTATCACGGCCTTGGTTACAGGCGTTTTTAAAATATGCTCTGCACGTGTTTTCAGTTCTTTCAAAATATAGCTGCTCAACTCAATGGGGCTGTAAAACCGGCTACCCACTTGCACCTTTACCAAACTGTCGGTTTGGTCGTCAATTATTTTGTAGGTAAAAAACCCCGACTGGGCCTGTACGTCGGCATAGGTTTTGCCCATTAGGCGCTTGGCACTAAATATGGTGTTTTGTGGCTCGGTTAGCAAAAAGTTGCGGGCCGCTTCGCCTACGGTAGCCTGTCCTTGCGCATCAAAGTGAACCACTGAAGGCACTAGCGAAGCGCTGTTGTGTTCCTTAAGCGCAGTGGGTTGTTTGCTTTCGGGGTGTATAATGGCCACCAAACTGTTGGTGGTTCCAAGGTCGATGCCCACAATTATTTCGGGTTGTTGCAGGCTGCCGGTGGCTATGTTTATGGGTATTTTGGGCATTACAAAGTCAAATGATTATGAAGTGATTAGGGCAAAATTTTTACGTTTTATTTGCTGGATGGTTCTAAAAACTGTTGTCGATTTTCGTTAAAAATAGAGGGTGGAAACGTACCCGGTAAAAATTTAACATCGTTGTCGTAACAAAAACCGTCGGAGATTTTTGTGCCACGCGCTTTTAAGCCGTTACGTGCATACCGCCAAAGCCAAGGCGTGTTTTGGAAACAGTTTGTGTTGTGTTTTACCTCCGAAATTCTGGTATTGTAAAAAACTACTGATAAAGTATCGGTGGTCTTGCAATTGTACACATGAAGGATTGATTTCGGCGACACAAGGAACCACTTAATGGTAAATTGGTCGAAAACTTTTGTCATTAATGAACAAGAAAAATACACGAACAGAAAAAAATGAAGCGTAGTGGCCACTTTTTCTTCCCGAAAGCGCCAAAGCGATACCACCTTTTTACTTGCCATAATTAAAGGTAGCCAGCATCCAATAAGCCATGCAAAGGCAAACCGGTAATCGGGCGAAGTAACGAGCCAGGATACCGTAGCAGCAACTGAAACAGCCCAAGGGACGTATAGGCGCTTTTTACCCCCATGCGCTATTAAAAAGGGTACAGCAATCATAGAAACAAGGGCAAAGATTAACGAAATAATCCCCCAATTAAAATTTGTGGAAAATTGCGCAAAAAGCCAGGGTTGAAACCATTCGCTAAGTGGCGTTATTTGAAAAGGTATTGGGTCGCTGTCGAAGTATTTTGGTCCCATTCTTAAAAAGAACAGTTCGAACCGTGTAATTTCTTCGGGTACCGTATAATTGGGTTCGGGCCAGGGGGCTTTTAGAAATGGGAATATTAGATATCCGCTCATTATGTATGTGCGTGCCATCCAAACCCCAAACATGGGTACTACGGCAACTGTTAGCTTCAATAGCGCGGGCAAACGGTTGGCGAGGGGCAACCATAGCAACGAAATTGCCACAATCCCCAATAGCGGAGCCGTATTGAGCTTTACCATTGCTGCCCAAACTGTCACTAAGCCCAAAAAATACCATTGTTTGCCACTAGGCTTTGTTTTAAACGAAATGGCATGGTAACTTATGATGAGGACATATAAGATGAGGATACCCGAAATAGGGTCGTTTGAGGGAGAATTGACGTTGGCTAACCATGTACGATAGCAAAAGAACAGAAGTAATGTTGTGAATACCGGCCCGCAATACAGATCGCGAAGCTTCCCAGATTTTAGCAACCACCAGGTAAAGCACAACACCCATACTGTATTAACGGGGTAGATGCCTTGCTCTGGGCCAAATAGCCTTACAAAAGGAGCGTTAAGCAAGAAAACGACCGAGTTGATGGCTACCTGCTCATTGATGTTGGCTAGCCCGGTAATGAGAGGATAGTCATGAAAAAATTCGGCCGCTGGAATATGGTATCTGGCACTATCGCTGTTAATAGTCGGAACAGACAGCGCCACCAGAAATATGGCAAAACTCGCTAAAGTGGTGAGCCAGTGGAATGTCTTAAATGCTCGCCTAAAGGATAGCAAAAGTAAAAATAAGTGTCTTCGATTCGTAGAAAAGAACAGTGATGCCGCGCAGAGGGGTAGCAGCGCTCCAAAGTGGAGCGGACTAAAAAACGAAACCACCTGCAAATAGCACGTGAGTAGCAGCGAGCCCTTAACAATAAGGCCAAAAATGGAAGGCTCGGCCTCGTTTTTTCGATCGATTAGCTTGTTGAAAAGTAATCCCGAAATGATGAGAAAAGCAAAGCAAATTGCAGTAGCCACAAGTTTAATCAGCATCTAAACTATCTTAAAATCACCAGTTTGCCATAGCCTTTCTTATTAAAAAACTGATCCGTTACGTCCTGGCCAGTTTGATCAAACCCATCGTTGAGTCTAAATTTATCCATTTTCTTGCCATCCAGGCTACTTATCACCCGGTATATATAAACACCGTTGGCCAGCTTTTGTCCATAAGTGTCGGTACCATCCCATTTATAATCAGTCACGTTGGTGCCTATGCGCAAATTGCCCAGTTCTTGGCGGGTAATCTCTTTTACAATCTTGCCGCTAATGGTCATTATTTGAATTTTAAACTCCTGAGGTACCTCGGCACCAGTTATGGTAAATACAAAGGCCGTGCTGGTGCTAAAGGGGTTGGGGTAGTTTAGCAAGTTGCTAATCATAGGTTTGTTAAACACTTGAAAAGCCACGCTATAGTCTAGGTTGCCTGCACGGTTGGCGTTGCGGTCTTTACCACTTACTTGCAACTCATATTCTCCACCTTCGGTATCGTCGGTTAGGGCTGGAAAAAAGTTGATGGTGGCTGTATTATCGGCACTGCTGCTGGCGGGCACAAACTGTAGTGTATCGGTACCCCACCGGTAGGTTCTAAAATTGTTGTCGTTGGGATATCGCAGCTTTACTACCACACCTCCTGTATCGTTCAGCGCCAAAAATCTATTTTCATCTTTTAGCTTTATCTCTATGTGTGGTTTGGCCGAAACAATATCGCGGTTAAGGATGTGCACCCCATCAAAAGTTACGTCCAATAGCGGCTTATACTTGTCTTCAGCCACAAAAAAGGCGCGGTATAAGTAATTATTGAAGAAGAATTGCTCGGGTTGGGCATTGTCGGGGTTCACCGCCAAATACAGGTTGTTTAGGCCACTATATTCCTTGGTATCTAACGTAAACGCAACAATCGTGGTGTCGCCACTTGTGAGTGCTTTTTTACGGGGCAGGGCAATGGTGCGCAGGTTATTGGCTTTGTCGCGTATTTCAAGCTTTAGTCGTAGGCTATCGGTAAAGGCAGTAGGACTTATATTTTTAAAAGCTACCCTAAATTCGTATGGCTCGCCTTGTATAAGACTGTCTTTTCCCTGAAAAATCAAATTTGTACCAATGGCACCTTCAGGCACGGGTTCATAAAACAGGCGCCAGTAGCTGAGGTTGTAAGGGCTGCCGTTAACAGAATCAACGGTGGTAAGCCTTAGCCGCATAAACGGATATTGAGCGGCACTAAAGCTGCTAATGTTAGCGTCTTGCTGTGATTGATTGAAGGTTTGCAGCAAGGTCTCGGTTCCGGTGGGCGCAATGCCAATCAGTTGCACTGTAGCACGGTCGGTAGCAGGACTTTCCAAACTGCGTCCACGCCATTTTAGCGTTTTCCAGCTTTTAGCGGGGCCAAAGGCTGGCGACACCACCACACCCATTGTATCGCTTACTACAATGGTGGTGTTTAGTTGAATGCGGTCGTTTATGCCCTCGCTAAGGCGGATGCGGGGCGTAAATGTGGGGTCGCCTTTGCGATAAATAAAAATGTAAATCCTTGGTCGGTTAAAAGAGTCAATGGTGGTAAACCCTGCCTGTTTAAGTCTATGGTACAACGAATTGCCCGAACCGTTTATAGCTTCGTCGGCTTTTAGCTTATCGGCAAAGGTTTCATTGTCGTAGGTTCCATTTTCGCTGTCTAAAATTTTTCTCACCACCACATAAGAGCCGTTAGGGATGGCTTCCATAAAGCGCATCATGCTATCGCGGTTTGCCTTTACACGGTCGTCCCATTCAAAGTTGTTAAGCCTTGTAGTTTGGCAAAATACGCCACTTCCAAATGCCCGGTTAGGATTGGCCAGCGGCTTAAAGGTGGCCCCATCAAACACATTAAAAATGGTAGAATGGCCCACACAAGCACTGGCCGAAACCATACTACTATTTACCGAAAGGCTAAGGCTGCTGTTGTCGTCCACATAGCCAGGCGTGCCAAATACCGAGTGCGATACCAGCAATTGCTTTGCCAGCTTGCTAAACTGCCACTGTCGGGTTGCGCTATCAATAAGCATCCGCTCGGTGTTGCTTTTGGTATGCTGGAAAAAGTGCGATTGGTTGTAGCCTGTTTCAGTACCGGCCATAAATACAAAACTGGCATTGTTCCAGCGGTCGACGCTGCCATTGGCATTTACCAAACCCAAGCGCCAATAATACACTGTGCTGTCTCTGTAGGTTATTCCAGGGTCAAACTCAAGAAGATTTCCAGCACTGCTTATATTGCGTATTACTTTCAGGTTACTGTTAAATAAATCGGTGGTGTCCAGCTCCATGCGGTACGTTTTGATGGTGCTAAATGGGTTAGAAGCCGACCCAATTAATTTGGTTCCAGCCTGGTTTACTATCGCGTAGTTGTAGGGGTAAACAGGGCGCAGCTCATCCTCAAATATGGTAATATCGGTACTGCTGCTGTTGTTGGTTTCACTGCTCTCATCTACCTTGTTTTCGGTATCTATATTTACTGTAATTTTATTAATGCCCTTATCGCGATCGGGCAAAATTGGAAGTGTAATTTCAACCGAGTCGATGTTGTAGGCTGCTCGTACCTTCCGCTTTAGCACAACCTCGGTGGCACCAGTGGGGTTAAATTGACTAACAGGGTATTGTCGGCGCACCTCAATGGTAATGCTATCGTTAATGGCGCGGCCAATATTGTAATAATAGGCCTTTACCCTAAAATTGCTTTCTGCAATAGAAACGAAATTCGGATTTACCGTAAGGTTTTGGCTTTCAATGGAATAATCGGGTTTGTCAAAAGCATTTAGCTTTATTGAAGGGTCACCATGCAGCGTTTGCTGTTCGGCGTGTATGCGGCCCACAAAATCTGAGGTACCCCAGGTTTGAAATACGGCATTAATGGCATCGGTTGTGTTTTGGCCAATGGTTTTGTTGTAGTTTAGCGACGACACGCTGCGGTAAAAGCCATTGCTATAAACTCCAAGCCCGCTTACTATACCAAAGTGCGTGCTGGCTACCATGCCAATGGCCCCCCTATTTTTTGCCAACACGTATTTTTCCGATATGGTGTTTACCGTTTGTAAGCGAGACTCTTCAAAGTCGTAAAAATTACCAGCGTTGCAGCCATTTAGTAAAAAAACAGGGTACTTATCCGGATTGTTATATTGGCTGGGGTCATCTAGGTTGTAGTCTAAGGCGGTGGCCGATGAGTGGCCAAAATACGTCATTAAGCTAAAGCCGCTTTGAAACAGGCTGGCCAGTTGTTCGTTTTCGATGGTGCTGGCGGTGGTGGTGTTAAACTTGTTAAAAGTGGTTACCGCACCGCCCATAAAGGTATCACGGGCTATGCGGGCATAATCATCCATGTATGGCCTAATTAGGCTTTCAGTACCTGCATCGTTGGCCCCCACCACATGCACCACATTCTTCATCCACCGCTTGTCGGCTTGCATGTTGCTGGTGTTGCGCTGGTTGCTTTCGTATGCTTTTATTTTGTCAAGGTAATCGGTTATTTCCGCAGCCGATACCACACTCAGGCGGCCAATGGGAATTGCTGGCAGACTTATTAAGTTTTCGGCAGCCAACAGATTATCGCTTGCCGGGTAGCCAAAAGTTGGTACCAACTGTAGCCTGTCAGCCAATGGGCTATTTTCTTTGGCTCTAAACTCGTTGTAAGTAACGCCTTTACCTATCAGC
>RDXD01000534.1 GCA_004292575.1 Bacteroidota bacterium | reverse complement strand
CGATGACCACCTGCGTGGGCGCGAGGCGGGGCGGGAGCACGAGGCCGTCGTCGTCGGAGTGCGTCATGATCAGACCACCGACCAGGCGGGTGGATACGCCCCAGGAGGTTGCCCACACGTATTCCTGTTGGTTTTCCTTGTTGAGGAACTGCACTTCAAACGCTTTGGCGAAGTTTTGGCCCAGGAAGTGCGACGTGCCTGCTTGCAGGGCCTTGCCATCTTGCATAAGTGCTTCGATACAGAAGGTTTCATCGGCACCGGCAAAGCGTTCGTTGGCGGTTTTAATGCCTTTGATGACCGGCATGGCCATATATTCTTCCGCAAATGTTGCGTACACATCCAGCATTTGCCGGGCTTCGGCCATGGCTTCTTCGGCGCTGGCGTGGGCCGTATGGCCTTCCTGCCAGAGGAATTCGGCGGTGCGGAGGAAGGGGCGGGTGCGCATTTCCCAGCGCACCACATTGGCCCATTGGTTTATAAGCAATGGAAGGTCGCGGTAGCTCTGTATCCAGCCTTTGTAGGTATCCCAAATAATGGCTTCGCTGGTGGGGCGCACCACCAGTTCTTCTTCCAGCTTGGCTTCGGGGTCCACCATGAGTTTGCCGGGTCGGTCGGGGTCGTTTTTTAGGCGGTAATGGGTTACCACGGCGCATTCCTTGGCAAACCCTTCGGCATTTTTTTCTTCTTTTTCAAACAGGTGTTTGGGTACAAAAAGGGGGAAATAAGCGTTTACGTGTCCGGTGTCTTTAAACATTTTGTCGAGCACATCTCGCATGTTTTCCCAAAGCGCATAGCCATAGGGTTTTATAACCATGCAGCCGCGAACAGCGCTGTAGTCTGCAAGTCCACTTTTTAATACCAAATCGTTATACCACTGGCTATAGTCTGTCTGCCGGCTTGTAAGTTCTTTGCTCATGGTTGTAGTTTATGGTTGGCAAGGGGTGCCCGCTGCTGCGGTGGAAGCCTGCCTTTGCGCTTGGCGTTTTTTAATAGGGGGCAAACATACAATTATTGTGGAGTTGTGGCCGCGGCTGCTGCCAACAGGGTGGGGCAGGGTGGAGATTCTGTACATACGGCACCAGCGTTATTGGGCTCACCCACGGGTAAGGGTGGCAAGCTGGCTATTGCTTGGGGTGGTTAAAAACAGGACCGAATTGTGTAAAACCCGGCCTAAAACGGACGGGCCTAGCCTGCATGCAAACGACTCACCTACCGCACATGGATAACCACTTCGGTTCAAAGTGTCTATCAAAAAGGGGGGCGGGCAAATAAGCGGTGCGCTAAAAAAACCAAGTGACGGTTGCAGTATGGGGGATTGGGTAGGCAAAGGCGGTGCTGTGTGGAATTGGGTACAATTAAACACCAAGCGGCTGCATAACCGTGAGCGGATATGATGGTTGTGGTAGAGTTTGTTGGCAATATACCGGCTAGTGAAAGTTGTGTTTGATAGTGCTTACTTTGCGCGGGCAAAAAAACGCTACTTTTTTCTGGCGGGTTTTTTGCGCTAGCCAATGGTTTTCAATGGCTTAAACGTCATAGTTAAAAATGGGCAATATGTTTTCGGCATATTTTAGTGTGGGATGGGAGCATATCATCAGTTGGTCGGCAGCCGATCATGTACTGTTTGTAATGGCTATGGTGGCCATGTACGGGTGGCGACAGTGGAGGGCCATTTTGATGCTGGTAACCGCATTTACCCTTGGCCACAGTGTCACCTTGGTACTCAGCACGTTTAACTTGGTGAGTTTGCCAAGTCGCTGGGTAGAGTTTGCCATACCGCTCACCATTTGCATCACATCGCTGTACAATGCTTTTCAAACCAAATTGCCGCCAAAAACGCTTGGTTTTGCTTACGCTTTGGCGGCTTGTTTTGGTGCGGTACACGGTTTGGGGTTTGCCAACGCCCTTAAGAGCCTACTGGGAAAAACCGACAGTATTTTTCTGCCACTGCTGGGCTTTAATTTGGGTGTGGAAGCAGGGCAGCTGGTTGTGGTGGCAGTGCTGCTTTGTATTGGCGCGGCGTTTGTAAACGGTGCAAAAGCCAACCAGCGCCACTGGATGCTGTTCTTGAGCGGCGGTGCTTTTTTCTCCGCAGCCATTATGGTGGCCGATCGTTGGCCGTTCTAAAATAAAAAACGTTTAATTTGTGCAACCAAATATCAATTATGACTAGAAAACTACTGTTTGTTTTGGCCTTTGTGATGCCCGGTTTTGGGCTTTTGGCTCAGGATATTAAGAACAACCCCACCAGTAATCACGCCAATTTGTTTGAACAGTTGGGTACCATATTGCCCACGCCCAACGAGCAGCGCACTGCCAGTGGTGCACCCGGCAATAGGTATTGGCAGCAGCGGGCCGATTATAAAATTGCTGCGGAGCTTGATGAAGTAAATCTATCGCTTAAGGGTAAGGAAACCATTACGTATTTCAACAACTCGCCGGATGTGCTTACCTACCTGTGGTTTCAGCTGGACGAAAATGAACACGACCCCACCGTGGGTAGCGTGGTATTTAACGGCAGCAACATGCGCAACAGCATGACCACCAGCGACTTGGCAGGCATTGACCGGCGCGCCATGCTGGCAGGGCACGGTAGCAAGATTGATGCTTTGACCGATGTGGCCGGCAAGCCGCTAAAATATACCATTAACCAAACCATGATGCGTGTGGATTTGCCACAGCCGCTAAAACCGGGTGGGCAATTTGTTTGCAACATTAGTTGGCACTATAAAATTCCCGACCGCACCACCTTGGGCGGACGTGGCGGCTACGAGTTGTTTCCCGATGATGGCAACCATGTGTTTACCATGGCGCAGTGGTTTCCACGGCTTTGTGTGTACAGCGATTTTCAGGGTTGGCAGCACCACCAGTTTACCGGGCGCGGCGAGTTTGCCTTGGTGTTTGGCAATTACGATGTGGCCATAACGGTACCTGCCGACCATTTGGTGGGATCAACCGGCGAATGCCAAAACTATAGTGCTGTGCTTACGGCACCACAATTGAAGCGGTGGCAAACTGCCCAAACGGCAAAGGATGTGGTAGAAATTGGACTGTTGGATGATGCTGTGAAGGCTGAAAAAACTAAGCTGGCGTCGAAAAAAACTTGGGTTTACAAGGCCAATATGGTTAGGGATTTTGCGTGGACCAGCAGCCGAAAGTTTATTTGGGATGCCATGCCGGTGCAGCAAGCAGGCAAAAAAGTAATGTGTATGAGCTTTTACCCCAAAGAGGCCTACAACCTGTGGCGGCGATTCAGCACGAAAGCAGTGGCGCATACTATAAAATGCTACAGCCAATTTACCATTGATTATCCCTACCCCGTGGCGCAAAGCGTGGAGGGCAACAACGGTATGGAGTATCCCATGATATGCTTTAACAATGGCCGATGCGCACCGGATGGCAGCTATACCGAGGCCACCAAATACGGTATGATTGGGGTGATTATTCATGAAGTGGGGCACAACTATTTCCCCATGATTATAAACAGCGATGAGCGCCAGTGGAGTTGGATGGACGAGGGTTTAAACACCTTTATACAATACCTTTCACAAGAATTGTGGGATAACAAATATCCCAACCGGCGCGGGCCAGCCTGGGGCATTGTAGATTATATGAAATTGCCTAAAAGTCAGTTAGAACCCATTATGACCAATAGCGAAAACATTGTGCAGTTTGGTCCTAACGCTTACAGCAAACCAGCCACGGGTCTAAATATTCTGCGCGAAACCATTATGGGCCGCGAGCTATTTGACTTTGCGTTTAAAGAGTATTCACGCCGATGGGCATTTAAGCATCCCACACCGGCCGATTTTTTTAGAACCATGGAAGATGCCAGTGGGGTGGATTTGGATTGGTTTTGGCGCGGCTGGTTTTACGGCATTGATCCGGTGGATATTGCCATTGATTCGGTAAAAGTGTACCGTGTGGGTGCTGCGGGTGAACGCCGTGTGCAGGAGCGTATGGACACCATACGCGTGACGCCGCCCATGCTGAATGAGTTTGAGGATATTTCGAAAATAAGAAACCGCGAAGACAAGCGCATTGTGTTTGCTACTGATGCCGATACCAGCCTGCGCGACTTTTACTACTACTACGCCCGTGGCCAGCGCAAAGTGGACACCAGTTTGGTGATAAACAAGCGCCAACCCGCAACACCGGCCGATGCCGAAGATTTGGCCAAATATGGCAACCAATGGTACTATGAAGTGTCTTTAACCAACAAGGGCGGCTTGGTAATGCCGCTTATTTTGCAATGGACATTTGAAGATGGTACCGTGGAAGTGGACCGGATACCAGCGGAAATATGGCGGCTGAATGAAAAACAGGTAAGCAAGGTGTTTATAAAGGCTAAAAAAGTGGTGCGGTTGCAACAAGACCCCATGCGCGAAACTGCCGATATAGATGAAGCCAACAATCTATGGCCTGCCACCAACAGCGCCCCAACCAATTTTCAGCTGTTTAAGGGCGGCTTCAGAAACAGAAGCGCAGGTGCCGCGGCCCCCAATCCCATGCAGCGGGCGCTTAAGTAGATTGCCCCTGAATTTTTACCAGTGGCCACTCGAGATAAAAATTCGAGTGGCCATTATTTTTTTAAACCAAGTGGGCCAAAGGGCAACCAATAGGTAGGTTTAGGCGTAATGTGAACGAATTCACAACTTTAAAATTCGCCATTATGCAAATAAAATTTACGCAAATGCTCAGTTTGGCCCGTACAGGCGGAAGAAAAATGAAGGTGGCGGCTACCATTGCTAGCTGTGGTTTGACTGCTGTATTATTGCTGGCATACTCTGGGGGCCCCGGTGCCAATGGTTTAGAACTCACCGGCGCGCCTTTTAACAGCGGTACCTGCGCCAATTGCCACAGTGGTGGAAACTTTGGTGCTAGCTTTACGCTGCAGCTTTTAGATGGTACTACGCCGGTAACCCAATACGATCCTGGTAAGGCCTACACGTTGCGGATTTCGATGAGTCATACCCAAGGCACGCCACAATATGGATTTCAAACCACGGCGGCTACGCAGAATGGTGACAATAATGTAAACACCTGGGGTTTGCTACCCAGCGGCACCCAAAATGTGGTAAGCAGTGGCAGAAACTATGTGGAGCAAAGCCAGCGCCTTACTACAGCCGTCATAAACCTGCCTTGGACGGGCCCAGCTGCCAACACCGGGGCTGTGGTATTTTACAGTGCCGTAAATTTTGTAAACCGCAACTTCTCTTTCAGTGGCGATCAAGTGGTAAGCAGAAGCCTCGCGGTTAGTGAAAATATTAACCTTCCGGTTAGCTTGCTGTATTTTAAAGGAGCGGTAAAAAATGGCAAGGCCGAGCTAACCTGGGCCGCTGCCACCGAAACAAACAGCAGCCACTACACCATTGAAAAAAGTGGTAATGGGGCTAGTTTTAAAGCTGTGGCGCAGGTGCCTTCTAAAAATACCAACAATGCCAAGTATAGTTTTACCGATAACAGCTTTAGCGAAACAGCATTTTATAGATTAACCCAAACGGATAAAGACGGCACGCTGTCGGTATTTAATATTGTAAGGCTAAAACCAGCAGGCAACAACAACTACACGGTTACCATGGCCACACATGCCGGTTACAACAGGCTTATCTTCTCTAACGATGGCGCACCCCAGCGTGTGCAACTCAAGGTGGTAAGTATTGGCGGCAAGGTAATTTATGCGGCCAATAATTTTGCCAACGTAGGCACCAATGTATTTACCCTTCCAACCACGCTGGGCACAGGTTTGGTGGTAGCAACGGTGGTTACTGCCGATGGAAAGGCCGTTAGCACCAAGGCGCTGCTGCACCCGTAAGCTGTTGGCTATGTTAACATCAATTATGGTGGGGCCAGCTGTTTTGTTGGCCCCACTACTATTTTACTGCAATGGCATCTGCCACGGTGATCTCAAAAACTAAAACACTGTTTGGTGGAATTTTGGCTGCTCGCAAACGTATGCCATAAGCCTGCCCCGAGGGTATATAGCACAGGGTTTTTCCACCCACTTTAGTTTGGGGTAACGCCAGTTGCCAGCCTTTTATAAGTCGGCTAAGCGGAAAAGTGGCGGGTTTATCTTTGGTTTGGTCAAATACCTCACCGTTTAGCAGATAGCCTTTGTAATACACCACCACGCTATCGGAAAGCAGCACCTGCCTGCCCGTGCCAGGGCTTACCACTTGGTAGTAAACACCGTCTATCTGCTGCATGGCTCCCAGCTTTGCGGTGGCGGCTGCTATTTGCGCATTTTCAAGGTTTGCTATCTCCAAACTGTCCACATTCCGCATGGGGTTTGTTACGGGTGTTTTTGTGCCGTTCAGCAGTGTCTTCCAGCTTCCATTGGCGCGCTGCATCCACACTTCTGCAATGCTGGTTTTAATGGCAGATCGCTTCCCGTAACCCTCTGTATAGGCAGGCTCGGAAAGACCTTTGCTGGCTCCTACCACCTTACAAGTACCAATCAATTTCCAGCCCATTTTTTCGGGTAGCCAAATAAAGGCTGAGTATAAGCTGTGTGTGGAGTCAGATGCTGTGGCCAGCATCAGCGTGTAGGTAGAATCGGTGTTCCAGAAATAATTCCATTCCAGCTCGCCTGCTTCCGAGGCATCAACCCCCACACCTGTGGCCACCACCGTGGCATTTTCGGGAAAATCGAAGTCAATTTTGCGCTTGCCTTTTTCGGCCTCCAGTGTTAGCGATACCTGTGTTGTTTTAATGCCAGCTTCAACCCCTCGCTTTCCCAATATTGTATTCACTTTTATGTTAGCCACCAACACCACACCTTTAACGCTATCGGGCACCGGGAAAATGCGGGTAGAATCTGCGGCCATTGCACTGCACCAGAGGCAGCAAAACACAAAATAAAGGGAGAGAAAACGTAGCTTAGTCATGTAATTGTTTTTAACCAAAGTGAATTTTAAAGATACCAATTGTTGGTAGCTGGCCAATGTAAAACTACGGCATCGCCCACAACATGGCTGTTGCAGGCTGTTTTGGCCCAATAAGATTGATCGCCAGCTTGCACTTCTACCATATCGGCATCGCCCAAAAATTGTACTTGGGTTACATAAGCCGCAAGCCCCGAGCCGCCACTGGCGAGTTGTATTTGCGACGGGCGCAAAAAAAGTTGTTTACCCTGCGCCTCAGGCGCATGGTTTGCAGGCAGCTTTATTGTATTGTATGTCCCCAGCAACCCTGCCACATAAGTATTTTTGGGGTTGAAAAAAACCGTTCTGGGAGGGTTGTCTTGTATGAGCTGGCCATTTTTAAAAACCAGCATACGGGTAGCCCAACTGAGCACGTCGGTAGCATCATGGCTTACGAGTATGCATTGCAGACCCAATTGTTGTTCTAGGTTTAGTAAAATGGCTTTCATTTCTGCTTTGTGAATGGCATCGAGGTTCGAAAACGGTTCATCCAGCAGCAGCAATTGTGGCTGAGTAAGTAACAATTTTGCCAGCGCAATGCGTTGTTTTTCGCCACCCGATAAACCACTATTGGTTTTGCGGCTAAGCAAGTGGGCAATGCCACAGAGAGCAAAAAGCTGTTGGGCTTGCGCTGTGGTCATATTGCTACCATAGTCTAAATAATCATAGACCACATAATTGTTTCGAAGCTCGTAATGTTGGCTCAGGTAGGCTATGGCTTTATGCCCCGGTATCAGTTGTTCTTGGGGCCCAAGTATCTTTTTGCCTTCAAAAAAGAGCTTGCCTTCATCGGGCTGAACCATGCCGGCTATCATTTTCAGCAGTGTGCTTTTGCCCGAACCTGTTTCGCCCACAATGGCCAGCCTGCTGTGCCTTTCTACACTCAAGCTCAGCGGCTCCACCAGCCATTTGCC
>RDXD01000533.1 GCA_004292575.1 Bacteroidota bacterium | reverse complement strand
TGGCACCATGCGGCAAGATGTGGAGCTGCTTGCCGCCATTACCTTTGATGTGGCGGTGATAGACGAAAGCCACCACATCAAAAACCCCTCGGCGCAAATAACCCGCGCCGCCGCCCAACTTGTGGCTAGCACCCGCATTGCGCTCAGCGGCACACCCGTTATGAACGGCACTGCCGATCTGTACGCCCAAATGGAGTTTTTGCTGCCCGGCCTGCTTGGCACCCGCGAGTTTTTTAAACGCGAATACGCCATACCCATTGAGCAGCAGGGCGATAAAGAAAAGGCTGCCGCCCTCCAAAAAATCATTAACCCCTTTGTGCTGCGCCGCACCAAGCAGCAGGCCGCCCCTGAGCTGCCCGCCAAAACCGAAACCGTATTGTGGTGCAATATGGGCCACAACCAGCGCGAGGCCTACAACACCATTAAAGACAACGTAAAAAGCAGCGTACTCCTCGACATCGAAAAAAATGGCCTCAACAAGGGAAAAATGAGCGTACTGGCCGGCCTCACCAAACTGCGCCAGACCTGCAACAGTCCCGAGCTGGTAAAATCCGAAGACCTGTTTTGCTACGACAGTGTAAAAACCGAGCGCCTCCTCGAAGAACTAAAAAACCTGGTACCCCACCACAAAACCCTCGTGTTCAGTCAGTTTACAGGCATGCTCGATCTGCTGGGCCAGGCCCTCACCAAGGCCAAATTGCCCTTTTTGCGCCTCGATGGGCAAACCCCCGCCCACCAGCGCCAGCAGCTTGTCAACGAGTTTCAAAGTCCCCAAAGCCAAACCCATGTCTTCCTCATAAGCCTCAAAGCCGGCAATGCAGGCCTCAACCTTACCGCTGCCGAATACGTGTTTCTGGTAGATCCCTGGTGGAACGCCGCCGTAGAAAACCAAGCCATCGACCGCACCCACCGCATTGGCCAGCAAGCCCATGTATTTGCCTACCGCCTCATTTGCAAAGACTCGGTAGAGGAAAAAATAATACACCTGGCCTCAAAGAAAAAAGTGCTGGCCGAAGATTTGGTTACCGCCGACGAAAGCTTTGTAAAAAGCCTCACCGAAGCCGACATCGCCTACCTGCTGCAGTAAAACCACGCCTAGCACATCAATTTTTTTTGGGGGGCCATGGGCCGCAGTGCAAATCCAAACCTCAGCATCGGGCTGTACGCTCCAATCTTTTTTTGGCGCGCCACTGTGCCAATATGCCAATTCCAAAAGCGCCAAAAAAAGGATTTCCGCTGCCATCCCGGGCCTTTCAGCCACGGCAGCACCGCCGGGCATGTAGCTAGCAGGCTGCGGATATGCCCACTTGCGCCGGCGGTAAGTTGGTAACCAACGTTTATATCCATGGGCCGCCAGGGCAGCACGCCCCACACAAGCTGCTGCCCTTGCGCTGCGTAGTTTGTAAGCATCACATGCTGCTAACTGGCACGGCCAGGTAAATCAATGTCTGTTAGTGTCATCGATATAGCCAGTGCCTGCGTTGTATTTATAAACAAACAGTAAGTTCAACCAGTAGGTGCACCAAGAATAATAGTCTAAACCAATAGCCCTTTTACTGTCCGCTCTTGTTACAGTTTTAACTTTATCCCACCATTAACCACAAATCCGTCCACGGGGGCATATATATCTCTAAAGGTTGGATTTGAAATTGAACCTGTATAAATGCTGTCAAATCTTGTCTGTCGGGTGTCCAAGAAGTTTTCAAAATTTATAAAAATTGAAAAGTTTTCCCATAGTTTTTCAGCCATAAGTCCCGTAATCCAATAAGATTTTCCTGTTGTTCCATCATTCAGTTTTTGAGGACTAAAATAATAGGCCTCCAAGCCAATCTTCAATTTATCTTCTATTTCGTACATCAAAACATTGTTTAGTCGATGCTTGGCCACTAGCGAAAATTGAGTTGAGTTGCCGTTATAATGTTGGTTAACATCTGCCAAAGTATAGCCCACAAAAAGCTTGAAGTCGCCATAGGTTAGTTTCACATTAGTTTCTATTCCTCTCGTGTCAATAAAGCCGTTTGGCTGCTGAAACTCAAACAAACCGCTTGAGCTAGGAACCAATATCAATGGATTTTTTACTTGTGTGTAAAAAAACAAAGTATTTATAGATAAGAAAACCTCGTCCGAAAGCGAAGTTTTGTAATTAATGTCGAAATTGGTTCCAATAGATTGCTCTGCTTTTGTATTTAAACCATCTATGGGCAACACGTTTCTAAACTGTATTCTTTCAGCATCTTCCGAAAATATGGTGGGTGTTTTGTAGCCTAAACCACCGCCTAAACGAAAGGTTAACTTCTGATTGGCTTTAAAAAGTGCCGAAACTCGTGGCAATGCAAAAAATCCGTACTCGTTTTGATAATCGCCACGAAAACCTGTTTCAAGTACAAACTTTTCGCTTGCATTCCAAGTGTTTTGAACAAACCCACCAAAAGTAGAATGGGCATAATTAACCAATTTACCAGTAGCAAATTGGTTTTGAGTAAATTTGTCTGTCCAAACATTTAAACCTGTAATCCACTCTGTTTTTTCGCCTTTGTAATTATATGATGCTTCGCTAAATGACGACACTTGCAAGCCCGAAAACTTAAAACCCGGAATTTCTATACTTCTATCATAATAACTAATGCTGTTTTTAAATGAAACACTAGATTGCTTGTTAATACGGTGGTCAAGCCCCAATTGTGTACTCATACGATTGGTTCTGTTTTTTTCAAAAAAACCATTTGCACCATTATCGTCGCTCTTTATATACTTAATATCTCCACCTATACGGTTTTCAATGGTAGTGTTTACACCAGCATTTAAGGTGGTTTTATCGTTGAAATAAACAAATAATCTTGGATTAAGGGTGTACCGATCAAACTTTGGGATAGCGGTAAGCCCAATATTTGCTGGGTCGTAAGGTGTGCCTTTATTGTAAGAGGCAAAAACTGTAGCCCCAATTTTTTTCAACTTTTTTGCATAAAAACCACTAACATCTAACCCCAATGCTGATGTTCCATTTAACATAAAGCTAAGTTCCCTGTTTTCGTTTGGTGTTTTCGAAATTAAGTTTACCAAGCCTGCTATTGCCCCACCGCCATACAGCGTTGATGATGCCCCTTTAATAACTTCCACTTGTTTCAAATCGAGCGGAACAACTTGCAATAAACTCAAACCACCTGAAAAGCCTGAATATAAAGGCAGACCGTCTCTCAAAATTTGTGTGTATTTTCCGTCAAGTCCTTGAATTCTTATACTTGAATTGTATGAAGTTGCCGAAGTCTGTTGTGTTTGAATACCTGTGCTCTCGTTTAGCATCATTCTAATATCGCCAGGTTTCATGTTCCCTTTTTCAGTTAATTCTTCGCCCGATATTGCCTCAATTCTTGTGGGGATATCCGAAATTATTCTACTGCTTCGTGTAGAAGTAACCACAACTTCTTCCATCTCTTCGCTTTCAACATTTAGGAATACATCTGTTGTATCAGATTGAATTGATGGAAAAATCAAAGTGTCGGTTTTTTGAGCATAGCCAATAAAGCGAAATAAAATTACTTGTTTGCCATTGGGTATGTTTTTGAGCTCTACAAAACCATTTTGGTCGGCGGTTGCTCCATTTGTTGAACCCTGCAAAACTACTGTTGCGCCAATTAAGGGTGCTTTTGTTTCAGCGTCTTTAATATTGGCTCTAAAGTTATTCTGTCCTAAAGCCACTGCGGAATATAGAACTGCCAATATGGGTAACCATAATTTTTGCATTCTTATTTTTTTGTTTAAGCAGGCGAAAGTATAAAAAGCAGGCATCTAGCGCCTTTTTTATTGTGGATTTGCCACAAAGGTCATTAGCCTGCTTTTATCGAATGCCATTTGTTCAAGTGAAATCATTTGAAAAGTGATTTCTGCGAAAGAGTAGCAATAAAGCGTTTTTATAAGTTGTCAATAAGCCCAACAGGCATGATAATCAACCTTACTCAGGTAAGGGCTAGGCATGTGTGGCCAGTATTGAAAAAAGCCATAATTCATAAAACGGGCAGTACCCTGCCCTGCAAAATCATACAACGGGCTACCCATAATTCCTACAAAACCACCTAAGGGCCGGTGTGGCTAAACAACATTATAGCCACAAGCCCCCGTACCAAATGGTTCGGGGTTATTTCTTGTTGTGCTGCGGGGTTCAATCTTAGGGGGGGCTTATCGGTTAAATGACTAAATGCAGGAGACTAAAATTTTACTTTATATTTTCTAGTTTACACCACTCAATTATTTTAGGGTACAGGTCTGCGATTCTTTCGTTTGGCGTTCTAGCTTGGTATAGTAGTTTTAGCTGTCCATAAAATTCAGCAAACTTTATAAACTTACGTCTATTAGTCATTCCTTGAATTTTTGAATTTTCAACTACCCGTTGTTCCGATGCATTAATGATTTGATTTGTATAAAGCAGAAAAACAGCATGCGTCATATACTCATTAAAAACTGCATAGCCTGTTTTGTAAGAGTTGCTTGGCCCACCATTTGTCCATTTAGTTCTGTAGTTTCCACGCATCAAGGCGTTTAACTCTTTTTTGTATTTATCACTAACCGGATTTACATAGTTGTGGTCAATTTCGGTCATCACAAGTCCAATGTAGTTTGCTTTTTCTATCACATCAAATTGTTGCTGATTACCATGATAGCTAGCTACCCACATTATACACTTTCTCTTTCCCTGTAATTTAAACCGCTGCGTAAAATGGGTAGAACCCATCAAAGGACTGATAATTATACGGTAATTATCATACTGAGCAGGAAATTCCGTTGCCAACCATTTTTGCTGACCATTAACGTTTGAATTTTGTTGAACAAATCTAAGCTCAGCATTATAGTACTCCTTATGTTTTGCATAAAACGCTTCAAAATTTGAAGTTCGTGCAAAATCTTCCATCTTTTCTTTATTTACTGATTTCACATTGATGTAAGTCCTTCTAATCCATGGCATTATATCAATTTTCTCCAGACGATTATTTCTAAAATTCAAATTGTTTCCTAATTGTACATTATACATAAAATTTGAGGCCCTTTTTCTCAACGCTTTATTTAAATCAATAATCAGTTCATGGTTTTTATAGGGTGCAAAATGATTGATGACCGCATTGTAATAGTTTGAATTTCTGTTGATGACCTCATTATAGACGTTGTAACCACTTGAAACGATAGTGGTATCGGTCAGTGCAATTGCTATGTGCATGAGTTCATAAGCCATCGGTATCTCATAGGTTACTTTTTCGTCAACATAAGTAGCAGAATTGTCTGTTCTGGATTGCCCAAAACATTCCCCGACAAATACCCCGCTCAAATGCCCTAAGGCATAAACTACCATTACGAAAAAACCTGATTTCATTTTTAAATTTATATTTATATTCCTTAATTCATTTATTGCTATTTTTTGTGGCTTGCCCTACGTGGTGCCTTTTACCATTCCGCTTAATTGCTGCATTGGTGCGGAGAACCAAACCTTGAATAACCCGCTCAGCCACTGCGGAAGCTGCGGAAGACTAAACCGTCACCGTTGCCTCTACATTGTTCAATCAACACCTGCGGCATGCTTCCCCCTCGCATAAAAGTGTCCTGAATAATAAGGCTTTGCTTTTGTTGCACATCAAAAATAACAAAAAATGAAACACCATGAAATCTCAGCCAAAATCTAGAACGTTGATGCACAAGTTTGGACTGAAAGGCGTCGTAATGAATTACTAATTATGGACAACGGCAAAAGTGCCGTAAAGGTTACGGTGCTGAAATAATTTTGCTTTAGTACGTTTGATTGCCAAATTAAAAGAGATGGCAATTGGGCGCACCTAAGCCATAGTTGTGGTGGCGCGGAAACCGTTACATTTTTTGATGTCAAAAGGAGGACGGCGAAAATGGCTGAACCTTTTTGGGCTTTATGTGCATTGACGCCGGTTAAGCAGGGGTGTGCTGCCGGGCATAGCGATTGCCGGGCTTGAAAAGCGTGGGCAAGCAGGGCCAAACTGCCGTAGCGGCACAAATGGTGTGTAGCTACCGATATTGGATGGGCAGCCCGCCACGGCACAGCCATGCACTGCGGCACAGGGGCCCGGGATGCGGAGGGCCGCCGCGGAGCGGCGGGCCACGGTGGGCCCCTGGCCCATACCGGGGCGGTACCCCGCAGCAGCCCGCACCAATGCTTAGCCATGCACTGCGGCCCATGGCCCCCTAACTTTTACACATGCTGTGGCCCAAGGCCCCGGCTGGGCTACCTTTGTGCCAATGACTAGAGATATTTTAGCGGGCTTAAACGATGAACAGCGTGAGGCTGTGCTACACAAAGACGGTCCATTGATGATAGTGGCGGGTGCAGGCAGTGGCAAAACCAAGGTGCTTACCACGCGTATTGCCTACCTAATGGGCCACCATGGTGTGGATGCTTTTAATATTTTGGCCCTTACGTTTACCAACAAAGCGGCTGCCGAAATGAAGGAGCGGGTGATACATGCACTGGGCAACAATGAAGCCCGCAACCTGTATATTGGCACCTTCCACAGCGTGTTTGCAAGGGTGCTGCGCGGCGAGGGCCACCACCTGGGCTACCCCAGCAACTTTACCATTTACGATACCGATGATAGCCGCGGGGTGATAAAAACCGTGGTGAATGAGATGCACCTGGACGATAAACTGTACAAGGCCAACGTGGTGGGAAACCGCATTAGTGCGGCTAAAAATGGCCTTATAAACCCGATGGAATACATGAACGATGGGTTTATACAGCAGGAGGATGCGCGGCAAAACCGCCCCATGCTGGGCAAAATATACGACGCCTACTGCAAGCGCTGTTTTAAAAACGGGGCCATGGATTTTGATGACCTGCTGTTTAAAATGTATGAATTGCTGCACCTGTTTCCGGCTGTGCTGCACAAGTACCAACACAAGTTTAAATATGTGCTGGTAGATGAGTACCAAGATACCAACACCACACAGTATGCCATTGTAAAGCTGCTGGCAGCGGCCAACGAAAATATTTGCGTGGTGGGCGATGATGCCCAAAGCATATACAGCTTTAGGGGTGCTACCATTGAAAACATTTTGCAGTTTCAGAAAGACTACGACAACGTGAAGGTGGTGAAGCTGGAGCGCAACTACCGCAGCACAGGCAACATTTTGGATGTGGCCAACGAGGTGATAAAGCACAACAAAAACCAAATACCCAAGGCCCTGTGGACCGAGGCGCAGAGCGGTGAAAAGATAAAGCAGGTGCGGGTAATGACCGATAACGACGAAGGCCGCTTTGTGGCCGATGCCATACAAGAGCAAAAACTGCGCAACCACTATCACAACCGCGAGTTTGCCATACTGTACCGCACCAATGCACAAAGCCGGGCTTTTGAGGAATGCCTGCGCCGATCAAACATTGCCTACCGCATATATGGCGGCATTAGCTTTTACCAGCGTAAAGAGGTGAAGGACCTGGTGGCTTACCTGCGGGTGGTGGTAAACCCTAGCGATGAGGAGGCCCTAAAACGCATTATAAACTACCCGGCGCGGGGCATTGGCAAAACCACCATTGAGCGGGTGATGATAGTGGCCAACGAACAAAACGTGCCCATGTTTGAGGTGCTGGAAAAAGCACTGGGCTACGGCTTAAAGGGTGCGGCCCTGGAAAGCATACAGCAGTTTGCGCAAATGATTAGGTACTTCCAGAGCATGCTGGCCCGCACCAATGCCTACGACGTGGCCGTGCAGGTGGGTAAGCATACCAACCTGGTAAAAGAACTGTTTAACGATAAAAGTGCTGAGGGGCTGGCCCGTTACGAGAATGTGCAGGAGCTGCTAAACTCGATAAAAGAATTTACCGAAACCCCG
>RDXD01000532.1 GCA_004292575.1 Bacteroidota bacterium | reverse complement strand
GCTTCGAAAGGCATACACATCGGTGTTGTCGGCCAACGGGTCGTTGGAAATTAATGGTGCCTCACGGTGCGAGGAGGCTGTGGCCTGCGTAAGTGCCACTAGCACCAAAAGGCCAATTCCAAGCAGTCGGCTTTGTAAATGTTTAGTTTTTTGCATTTTGAAAAAGTTGAAGGTGAAAGATGATTACAAATTGCTCGAGCATTAACAGCTACGCATGTTGCTTAAATAAAGATTGCATTTGTTAAAAGAAAGTTTACGTGTTGATTGGATTGCCTCCACAAAGGCAAAAAAAGTGCAGCGTGAGTTGGTGTTTCAAGGCTCCGCAAAAACTTCACTACTTTTACCCAAATGGAATCATTAAGTAGTACACTGCAAGACACGCTAAATAAGCTGAACATAAAGGCGTTGAACGCCATGCAAACGGCTGCTTTAGAAGGCTTCAACAGTGCCAGCGATTTGGTATTGCTGTCGCCCACGGGATCGGGCAAAACGCTGGCGTTTTTACTGCCGCTGGTGCCACAGCTTATGGCCGCCGGGTTTAACACCAAGGCCATGGTGGTGGTGCCAAGCCGCGAGCTGGCCATGCAAATAGAAAGCGTGGTAAAAAGCCTGGGGTTGGGTTTTAAGGTAACCTGCTGCTACGGCGGCCACAAGCGCGAAATTGAAGAAAACAACCTGCTGCAGCCGCCAGCGTTGCTGATAGGCACACCGGGCAGACTTGCCGATCATTTGCGTAGGGGCAGTATTCAGTTTCCCGCCATTGAGACCTTGGTGCTGGATGAGTTTGACAAGTCGCTGGAGTTGGGGTTTTTGGAGGAAATGTCCTACATACTGAGCATGCTCACCAGCATAAAAAAGCGTATCCTTACCTCGGCTACCAACCTAGAGGTCATCCCGGATTTTGTGGGGCTGCAAGCGCCGCTTCGGCTCGATTTTTTGGCCGACAAAGCCAACACCGAAGCGGGTTTGGCCATTCAAGTGCTACACTGCCACAGCACCGAAAAGTTTGAAAGTCTGTTTCGGCTTATTTGCATGTTGGGCAACCGATCGGCCATTGTGTTTTGCAACCACCGCGACACCGTGGAGCGCACCAGCGAACAATTGAAAGCCCACGATATAGTGAACGTATTTTACCACGGTGCCATGGAGCAGCGCGACCGGGATGCGGCGCTCTGCAAGTTTCGAAACGGAACCGCCAACGTGCTGGTAACCACCGATTTGGCATCGCGGGGCCTCGATATTGCCAACATACGCTACATCATACATTATCATTTGCCGGCCACCGAAGCCATTTTTACCCACCGCAATGGCCGCACCGCCCGCATGGATGCCAGTGGCACGGCCATTTTGATGGTGGGCACCGGCGAGTATCTTCCGCCTTACCTTGCGGGAACGGTAGAAGAAATTGTACTACCGCCAGAAACCATTGTGCCCGAAAAGCCCAAATGGACAACCCTTTTTATTGCCGCAGGAAAAAAGGAGAAGGTCAACAAAATTGATATTGTGGGTTTTTTTGGTAATAAGGGAAGGTTAAAAAAGGAAGACATCGGCATCATAGAAGTAAAAGACAATTTCTCGTTTGTGGGTGTGAAAAAAGCAAAGGTGAGTGCGCTGTTGGAAGCCATTAAAAACGAAAAAATTAAAAACAAAAAGGTGTTGATTGCTGTGGCCAAATAGGTTGGCCCGGTAGCAGCATTTTGCCGCAGCCATATGAATGTTTTCACCACCACATCGGGTATCACCATTACCGCCCACAAGCGCATTGCCCCATACTTGCAGCAAGAGGTGCAGCAGCTGGGTTACACGGTTGAAGAAACCTTTGTTACCGGCCTGCGGCTGCGTGGCACCGTGGCCGATTGCATACGGCTGAACCTAAATCTGCGTTGTGCCAGTCAGGTTCTGTACAGTTTAAAGCAGTTTACAGCCAGCAAAGCGGACGATATTTACAATGTGGTGCGCAGCTTTGCTTGGGAAGCCATTTTACCCGAGCCCTGTTATTTTTCGGTTACCAGCAATGTTAGCAACCCCACCATCAACAACAGTTTGTTTGCCAACCTACGGGTAAAAGATGGCATTGTGGATAGGCTGCGCGACGAACGCGGCGTGCGGCCCACTACGGGCTCAGAGCTTTCCGGTATTGTGGTGCATTTGTTTTGGAAGCAAGACCACGCCGAGCTGTTTTTGGATACGTCGGGTGATTCTTTGGCACGGCACGGTTACCGTAAAATTCCAGGTTTGGCACCCATGCTAGAAGGGTTGGCCGCAGCTACCATTTTTGCCAGCGGCTGGGATGCCCGTTCGCCCTTTGTAAACCCCATGTGTGGCTCGGGCACCCTGGCCATTGAAGCCGCCCTAATGGCCACCAACCGCAGGCCCGGCCTCTACCGCAGCAACTACGCTTTTATGCACCTCATGGGTTTTGATGCGCAGGTTTTACAAGCCGAACAAGCCTTGCTGAACGCCCAAATAAACAATGAAAATATTCCGACCATTATTGCCACGGACAATAACCCCCGCGCCATAGAAAACGCCCAAAAAAACGCAGAGGCCGCCGGCGTGGCAGAACGCATCCGCTTTAGTGTTTGCGATTTTGCCGACACCCCAGTGCCCGAAGCACCGGGTGTAATGATGATAAACCCCGAGTATGGCGAGCGCCTCGGGGAAGCTGCAGCACTAGAAGCCACCTACGCCCGCATTGGCGATTTTATGAAGCAGCAATGCAAAGGCTACATGGGTTATGTGTTTACCGGCAACTTGGAACTGGCCAAAAAAATTGGGCTGAAAGCCAAGCGCCGCATCGAGTTTTACAACAGCACCATCGATTGTAGACTCCTCGAGTACGAGTTGTATGCCGGTAGCAAGCGCGAGCCGAGGCCCGCGGTAGAAACCACTATCTAGAAACAAGTGTGTGTTGCCACCTAAGCGCTGCTGCCATCACCTGGTCACTTACTTGTTTTTTTAAAAGTTGAAATCAATTTCGTCAAACTCACTTTTGCCATCCAGTCTAGCGCTTTAAGCCATACTTTTTTTACACCGAAGCTGTTTTTTTCCCGATGGGCTTACCCTGCTTCTGTGGCACGGAAGGTTATGGGCTATGTTGTAAACGGTGATTGCAACCTTGCAGCAAACAGCATAATCCTTTAAGTATTGGCAGATTGTTTTTCGGGGTGGGTAATGGCGGGTGTTGTTTTAAGCCTAATTTTACGGGTTAGGAATGGCTATTGGAAAAGTTTACCAGTGGTGGCGGCTACCTATTGTGGCGTTGCCGTATGAAATTGTTGCCTTTTGAGCATGGTTATTAATTTGCATTTTATGGCCGCTGCACACAACGGCAGTATGGCTACCATGCCGGCTACAGGAATTTCGGGAAACGACAACTGGCCCGCGTTGGTTTTTAGCGCATAAAAGCTAAAGCGGTGGGCCATAGCGGTGTCCCAAGTTTTTTATATTATTAAATGAACAATGATGAACCCTAACGAAATTGCCGATTCCGAGCGGCTCTTGCACCAGGCCGAGCCTTTTAACCGTAGAGACTTTATGAAAAATACCGGCTTGTCGGCATTGGGCATTACCGGGATGCCGCTGTTGTTTTCGGCTTGCAAAACCAATATGCCCAACGCTTACGTCAGCGCAGGCATGCTGGGCCAGGGTAAGCTCCCGTTTCCGCCGGGGTTTGTATGGGGCACAGCCACCGCTGCATACCAGGTGGAGGGTGCCGCTAACGAAGATGGTAGGGGTAAGTCGATATGGGACACTTTTTCGCATACGCCGGGTAAAATAGTAAACAACAATAACGGCGATGTAGCTTGCGATTTTTACAACCGCTACAAGCAAGATGTACAACTCATAAAAGATTTGCAGGCCAAAGCATACCGCTTCTCTATATCGTGGTCGCGAATTTTTCCCAGTGGCAGTGGCACCCCCAACCAAAAAGGGCTGGACTTTTATAACCGCATGGTTGATGAGCTTTTGGCCAATGAGATTACACCTTTTGCCACGCTATTTCACTGGGATTTGCCACAGGGCCTGCAAGACAAATACAACGGATGGCAAAGCCGGGAAACGGCCAAGCATTTTGCCGAATATGCTGGCTATATGGCCGAGCAACTGAGCGACCGGGTGAAGCACTTTTTTACCCTAAACGAAATTTGGACATTTATTGAACTGGGCCACAGCATTGGCATGCATGCGCCTGGCGTTAAACTTTCTACAGCCGAGCTAAATCAGGCGCGGCACCACGCAGTATTGGCCCATGGCCTAGCGGTGCAGGCCATACGTGCCAGCGGAAAAACCGATACCAAAGTAGGCGTGGCCGAAAACATAAAGGTGGCCTTGCCGGTGTTTGAAACGCCCGAAAACATAAAAGCCGCCGAAATAGCCACCCGCGAAATAAACGCAGGATACCTGACGGTAATAATGGAAGGTAAGTACACCGATGCTTTTTTAAGCGCGGCGGGTGCCAATGCGCCTAAGTTTACAGCGGAAGATCTGGCCATCATCAGCAGCCCAACCGATATGTGTGGCATAAACATTTACAACCCCGAGTGCTACGTTCAGGCTGCGGCCAACACCGATGGTTATGAACGAATCCCTTTTGCAAAGTCGCACCCAACCAGCACCTCCACCTGGGAGCTGCTGGCGCCCGAAACCATATATTGGGGTGCCCGGCATGCCCAAAAGCTGTGGGGTGTAAAAGAAATTTACGTCACCGAAAATGGCTACAGCAGCACCGATGAGCTTTCGGTCGACAACCGCATAAACGATACCGACAGGGTAATGTTCTTGCGCAGCTACTTATCGCAACTGCAGCGTGCCACCACCGAGGGCTGTCCGGTTAAGGGCTACTTTTACTGGAGTCTGCTTGATAATTTTGAGTGGGCAAGCGGGTACGGCATTCGTTTTGGATTGTACTATATGGATTATAAAACGCTGCAACGCATCCCCAAACTGAGTGCCAGTTATTTTAAAGCAATGGCCGCTGCCAATGCGCTGTTGTAGTTTGCACCTATGGTGCAGCGGCATTTTTTTGTGGTAAATGCGCAGGCCTCTACCTACAAAATTAGTGCGTCTTTGGTTGCTTCTCTTTGTTGGTTTTCTCTAAAAAAACTGTGGAAATGGTTAGGCATTAGTGCCAGGTAAAATTGCCTGAGCTTGACCATATTAGTCAAAAAACCGGCCTAAGGAATTGTGAAATAGTGAGCCACGAATATGGTTGGCATTTGGCAAGGGTTTGTAATAGAGATGGGGTTTTTGGAAGGGTGAAGTGATTGCGGCGCTTTAATAGGCAGGGTAGGTTGGCGCCAAACGCCAGAAAAAAATGCACTGATGCAGCCAAGGTTGCGGGCTTTGGGACAGCCTAGTGCGGCTGAGTAGTAACTCTCCATCATGCTGTGGTGGCGGGCGGTAGCAGCGGTATTTACATTTAACCATTTTATAACCTCATCTTTGTGGCAAGCCCAATGTATTGCAATTTATTTAACCCATGAAGAACCCCGCCCATTTGCCAGCACAAATGAACCGATACGTGAACCGCGACCTTAGTTGGTTGGGATTTAACCATAGGGTACTCGAGGAAGCCTTGGATCCAAATTTGGCCGTGTACGATAAAATCAAGTTTTTAGCCATTCACGCCTCTAACCTCGACGAATTTTACCGGGTGCGGATCTCAGATATGGAAACCCAAGACAAGTTGGGTGCTGTAAACCACGAAGAGGCATCTTCATACACCCAAATTTTAAGCCAGCTAAGGGCTGCCGCACAGCAGCAAGTGGATGAAGTGAGGCGAATATTGGCCCATCATGTGGTGCCCGAGCTAAAGCAAAACAACATTGTGCTGTACCTTAATGATGCCGATGTAAGGCAGGAACATGAAGGGTTTATAAAAGATTATTTTTTGACGAAAGTGCTGTCGTTTTTGCAGCCTGTGCAGCTAAAGCCGGGCCTGCCGCCTTTTTTGGAAGACCGGGCATTATATTTTATTGGAAACTACAGCATTGAGGGCGGCGGCCAAGAAACCATGCTGCTTAATATTCCAAGCCAGTATTTGCCCCGGTTTTTAACCCTTCCTCCATTGGATGGCTGCCACTACATTGTGTATTTAGATGATGTGGTGCGCTTGGGGATAAAGACCGTTTTACATACCCACCATTTTAGCAGCTTTTACTCCATTAAGCTAAACCGCGATGCGGGTCTTAACCTAGATGAAGATGCTGGCGAAATAGCCGAACAAATGAAGATTAGCCTTCAGCAGCGTGCTTTTGGATTGCCCTCGCGTTTTCAGCACGACCCCGATATGCCAGCCACTTTGGTTAGTTTTTGCCACACATACTTTAGGCTTGAGCAAGACGAAATTGCCGCCACCAGCCGCTACCAGCACATGACCGATTTGTTTGGATTTCCCAATCCCCTAAAGCCACAGTTGGAGCAGCCGCACTGGCCATCGTACAAGCTGTCGGCATTGGCAAGTTTTCCCAACTATTTTGATGCCATCGACCAGGCCGATGTGATGCTGCATTTTCCGTATCAGTCTTACGACCATGTGCTCATCTTTTTTAATCAGGCCGTATTAGATCCTTATGTTACCGAAGTGATGGCCACGTTTTACCGCGTGGCTGCCGATTCGCACATTGTAAACGCCCTGATTAGTGCCGCCAAAAATGGGAAAAAGGTAAAGGCATTTGTGGAGGTGAAGGCCCGCTTTGACGAAGCCAATAACCTGCGCTGGGCCGAAAGGATGATTGAAGCAGGCGTGGAAATTACCTACAGCCTGCCCGACATAAAAGTGCATGCCAAAACCGCCTTAATCGTCCGCCAAAAAGAGGGCGTTACCAAGCTGTACGCTTTTTATGGCACGGGAAACTTTAATGAAAAAACTGCCGGCGTGTACTCCGACATTGGCCTGCTTACGGCCAACGCCGCCATGAACGCCGAGCTTAAATCGGTGTTCCATTTTCTGTACAATCAGCAGCGGCCCGCCAAGTTCTCGCATTTGCTGGTGTCGCAGTTCAACATCATCGACGGGTTTAAGCAACTGATTGCGCAAGAAATTGAGGCCGTAAAGCAGGGGAGAGAAGGAAGAATTACCATCAAGCTCAATAATCTTGAGGACACCGAAATGATAGATGCCCTATACGAAGCTTCCAGTGCAGGGGTAAAAATCAACTTAATTGTGCGCAGTATTTGTAGGTTGCGTCCCGGTTTGGAAGGCATTAGCCAAAACATTAGCTTGGTGCGAGTGGTGGGCCGTTATTTAGAGCACAGCAGGGTATTCGTTTTTCATCAGGACGGCCAGCAAAAAATATACCTTGGTTCGGCCGATTGGATGCGGCGCAACCTGAGGTCGCGTATAGAGGTCGTATTTCCCGTGTATGATGAAAGGTGCAGAAAGCAAGTGCTGCATTTTGTTAACACCCAATTGCAACCTTATGCCAAAACAAGGCTGCTGAATGCCAATTTGCAGCCCGTTCCATTTGGCGGCTTGCAACCCGTGGGTTACGATGCACAGGAAGCCTTTCAAAATTACATTGCTTCACTACAAAGCCCCACAGACTAAAGGCAGCAATGCCGAGCAAACCAAGGCGGCTTTACAACAAGTCGGCTGGATAATTTTTGTGTTGCCGAAGCCGCATGCGGTTCTAAAAAGGTTATGCGCTGCGCAAATAAACCTGTGTAAAAAGCAAGGAGTTGGCGCTGATGTACCAAATTCCTTGCTGGTTGTTGTTACATTTTATACTCAATAAATCCTTTGTTAATGCTGGCCACCTTGCGGGTGCGTTCAAATACGCCAATGCCCTCGCGGCTGCCGTTATCGTTGGTGTTGCCTTCAATTACCGTTATAAAACCGCCGTTTACCGACTTTACGAGGCCCG
>RDXD01000531.1 GCA_004292575.1 Bacteroidota bacterium | reverse complement strand
GGATACCCCATTTTTAAGAGAAAAGGCTTATCCATTTATGAAAATGTCAGCCGAGTTTTACCTCAAAAAATTGCAATGGGATAGCATAAAAAATGAATACTTTATTTTTCCTGCCCAACCTTACGAAAATCCGCGTACCAATCAGTTGAAGAACCCAATTACCGATCGTAATGTTATATTGGCTAATTTTTCATTTTTGATAAAGGCAGCCAACCTATTACAGATTGACGCAACCAAGATAAAGCAGTGGCAGCAGGTAATTGATCATATATGGCCTATACCTTATCGCACCCTTGAGGGTGTTGGCGAGGTTGCTGAGCAAGCCTGGTATAATTCCGACTCTATTTTTCCATCACTTAAAGAAAGAGGGCCATGGCAAAGCCATATGAGTGCCCATACTTCGGGGGTCTTTCCTGCCGGGCTTGTGGGGATGGCCCAAGCCGGAACCAGAGAATTTAAGGCTATGGTGAACGTAATCAACAACAGGCCCGAACAGTTTAATGCCATATCGCCGGAGCCCATAGTGGCTGCCAGGCTGGGCATGGGCAATGCAGTACTGCGCATGATGCGGCAAGGTACCCGCAGGCTGCAGCATTTTCCGCAGGGGCTTTTCTACAATATCGATCACTGGTACAATCTTTCAAGTTACATGGACTCCATAAAGCGCCCGGATCTTTTTGCGCAGCGCGATTATATCTACGATGAACGCTCAAAGTATCCTAATGGCTTGCCGGCAAAGCCATTTATACAAGCCGGGCTTGAACCTCAAAGTATCTACGGTGCAGCTGTAAATGAAATGCTACTGCAAAGCCACGAAGGTTTTATTCGCATATTTCCTTCAGTACCCGATGGTTGGCCTTGCAGCTTTACTTTACTGGCAAGGGGTGGGTTTGTGGTATCTGCTTCCCGAAGTGAGGATGCATCCATTACCGGCTTGCATATTAAAAGCCAACATGGAAATGTGTGCAGGCTCTATAATCCATGGCCGGGCAAAAAAGTAGTTATTCGCCTTGTTGGCATAGCCGAAAAAAAGGTACCCTACAAAGCTGAGGCCAATGGTGTACTTTCTTTCAGCATTCCAGCAGGAGCTGCCTGTTTTGTGTACCCCCAAAATCAGCCGGCACCTCAGATAAAAATGCTTCAAGGGGTGCGCAATGAAGCCCCTAAGTGTTTTGAAGAGGCAACCCTGGGCAAACAGCGCAATTTTTAGTAATTCTGTTCTATATTGCTCCATTTAGAAAATTAAAAGCAAATGGGTATATGAGTGATAAAGTAATGTTAGGATTATTACTACAGGGTATGGCCATTGTACAGGCTTTCACACAGCCCGTTTATGTGGCCACCCATGGTAGTGATGAGGATAGTGGTCATTTGAATAGCCCTGTAAGAAACTTGGAACGGGCCACACAAATCATTTATAGCCGTAAAGCAACAGATGCTGTTTCGGTACTTATAGCGCCTGGTACATATTACCTTGGTGAAACACTCGTTTTCACCCCTAACCACAACAAATTAAGTATTAGCTATAAGGCCATTTTACCTCATACGGTAGTGCTTAGTGGAGGCGCTTTATTAAAACCTAAATGGAGCCCATGGAAGAATGGCATCCTGAAAGCGCAGTTGACTGATGTGCAAACCATAGATCAGTTGTACATAAATGGGGCCCAGCAAAGGATGGCGCTATTTCCGAATGCACAAATAGGTAAAAATGTTTTTGGTACCTGGGATTTATTGCATAACCCGGCTTATAATGAAGCATGGGATGCTTTATCCAAAACAAGCATTGCCCGCTGGAAAAACCCGGACGGGGTTTATATACATGCCATGCATGAGGCCTTATGGGGAGATATGCATTGGCGTGTAATAGGCAAAAAGAATGACACTGCTTTATCATATGAAGGTGGCTGGAAAAACAACCGGCCTTCCCCTATGCATAAGGTGTACCGGATGGTGGAAAATATACTCGAAGAGCTTGATGATTGCGGGTAATGGTATTTTGATAAAAAAATGAAGCGTCTTTATTATAAACCATTTCTTCAGCAGGATATGGGCAAAGCACAAGTAGAGGTGGTGAAATTGCAAGAGTTGGTAAGGTATTCAGGTAGCGAAAAATTGCCTGTTCATAATATCCACTTTGAGGGTATTGTTTTCAGGCATGCAGCCCAAACTTTTATGGAAAATAAGGAAACTCTGCTGAGGTCTGATTGGACGCTTTGCCGAAAAGGTGCAATGGTATTTGCAGGTGCTGAAGATTGCAGTATTACAAAATGCGAGTTTGATCAGGTAGGTGGCAATGCAATAATAGTTACCCACTACAATAGACGAATAAAAATCAGTAACACTTACATCCACCATAGTGGTGCAAGTGGCATTGTTTTTGCCGGCAATCCTGCTTCTGTGCGCAGTCCCATCTTCCGTTACGGACCACAGAATTTTTCAAAAATGGACCGTACACCTGGCCCATTATCGAATGATTATCCGGCGCATTGTATAGTGGAAGATTGCCTGATGGCTTACACCGGCAGGCACGAAAAGCAAACAGCAGGTATTCATATTTCCATGGCGCACAATATTCTGGTGCGTCACAGTACTGTGCACAATGTACCACGTGCAGGTATCAACATCAATGAGGGAACTTTTGGCGGTCATATTATTGAACACTGCGATGTTTTTAATACCGTATTAGAAACCGGCGATCATGGAAGTTTCAATTCATGGGGACACGATAGATTTTGGACGCCGGATATAAAGCAAACAGCCAAAGAGGTTGCCGGGAGCTTTAAGTTACCCTATCTAGACATGCTGGCTCCAAATGTAATTCGTAATAGCCGCTGGAGTTGCAACCATGGCTGGGATATTGATCTTGATGATGGTTCGTCCTGGTACGAAATCTATAACAATCTGCTGCTGAATGGGGGCTTGAAATTGCGGGAGGGGTATAACCGAAAGGTGTACAACAATGTGATTGTAAATAACAGCCTGCATCCCCATGTTTGGTATCCCCAAAGCGGAGATATTTTTACAAGAAATATCGTTTTTTCGCCATATAAACCCATACTCATGCCCAATGCCGAAAAGTGGGGTACAAAAATTGACAGTAATTTTTTTGTGGGTTCATCAGCAGCTGCCTTGGGATACCTGGGTAATGGCTGCGACAGCAATTCAGTTTGGGGTAATCCTTTCTTTATGGCCCCTGATGCCGGTGATTTTCGCATACAACAAGGGTCTCCGGTACAACAAATGGGCTTTGTTAATTTTTCACTGGATAGTTCTGGGGTAAGGCCCCAATGGCTCAAGGCATTAGCTAAATCTCCATCTATTCCGGCTATCCAATCATTAGCTGTAAAGGATGCTTCTGCTGCTGTACAAGATACCTTGCAATGGGCCGGTATGATTTTAGCTACTGCATCCGGTGAAGCGCTTTCAGCTTTTGGCGCCAATTTTTCCCATGGGGGTGTTTATATTGCTTCTATTAACAATGATGCATCGTTCTTACAATTTGGTTTTCGTGTTGTAGATCTCATTCAGCACATAGATGGTGCTACAATTCGGCATATGGCTGATTTTAAGCGGGTAGTAAATCAGCAGCTGGCCCAAGCAAGGCATGTTTTTTCAGTAATGCGGCTTCAGTCTGTTGTTCAAATACAGGTACGAAGCCAGCTGCTAGAAGTGCAGTAATTGCCATTTTTAACAGCTAGCGGAGTACGCTGTTTATGGCCCGATAAAGCATGATTTCTAATTGAATCATAATGTAGAAAATTTTAATATGTTGAACTATATCAATTTCAATTGGCGTATTTGTTCGTTATTATGTTTTTACTTTCTGGTAAGTTGTCCGGCGTTCTGTTTTCAGCAAACGGATACATTAGAAATTGTTTTTAAAAACCCTCCTATACAAAGCAGGCCTTATGTCTGGTGGCATTGGATGGGTTCCAATTACTCTACGGAAGGTATTACGAAAGACCTTGAAGCTATGCATGCTGCTGGTATAGGTGGTGCTACCATTTTTAACCTGAGTAGCGCCGTGCAGGAGTCGCATGCACCCACCCTGAACAATCCCTGGCCTGAAAAAACCTACCGCAGTAAGGCATACTGGGGTGCCCTGAAGCATGCAGCAGCTGAGGCCAAAAAACTGGGGATTGAACTTGGATTACACAACACAGTGGGTTACTCTACCACTGGCGGACCATGGATTGACGAAGCACGAAGTATGCAGCGGCTGGTTTGGTGCGATACGGTGGTAAGCGGTGGCCAATCTGTAGCCCTCGTATTGCCCGTGCCAAACCTGGTAGCAGATGAAGGCTGGGGGAAAACAGGCCGTAAGGTAACCCTCTTTAATGACATTGCAGTATTAGCAGTGCCTGATGGAAAGCCAGTTATAAAACTGGATGACGTGAAGGTATTAGAAGGAAAACCCGATGCCTCAGGTAAATTGGAATGGATAGCGCCTCTGGGTAACTGGCGGGTTTACCGGCTGGGTCATGCCTCTACAGGCAGGCCGCCACACCCCGTGCCCGATGACTTACTGGGAAAGGTATTGGAGGCCGATAAAATGAGCCATGATATCAGTACTTTTCATTGGAATACACTTTTAGCACCCTTAAAGGAAAATCTTGGAGAACATTTAGGCAATTCCTTTAAGCACATGCTGATTGATAGTTATGAAGCAGGAGTTCAAAACTGGACAAAGGATTTTCGTAATGAGTTTATAAAGCTGAAGGGTTATGATCCACTGCCTTGGCTTGCCACTTTTAGCCTTACGGTGGGTACTGAACCAAATAGCAAAGACAGACGGTTTATCAATAGCCGCGAAGCAACTGCCCGTTTCGATTGGGATTACAGAGATGTTATAGAGCAGCTGTTTACAGCTAATGGCTGGCAGGTGGCCAAACAATTGCTGGCCAGAGAAAAACTTGATTTACAGTTTGAGCCTTACGGCGGCCCATTCAATACCCCACAATCGGTTGCTTTGTCTGACCTGCCAATGGCAGAGTTTTGGACAGCCGGCGTTGGCGGTATTGATATGGATGTGGTAGCAGCTGCAAGAGGTGCTGGCAAAAGAGTAATAGGTGCAGAAGCATTTACAGGCAGGCCTGAGGTTAGCCAATATACTGAAGATCCCGCTTTTTTAAAGCGTACTGCCGATGTGGTTTTCTCTCAAGGTATCAACCGTATGATATTGCATCATTGGGTTCATCAGCCCTTCGACGACAAGTATCAGCCCGGTATGGGTATGGGTTGGTGGGGTACCCATTTTGGCAGGCACCAAACCTGGTTTGAACCGGGTAAAGCATTTTTTAAGTACCTGGCCCGGTGCCAGGCTATGCTGCAATATGGTGTAGCTAAGGCCCCTTACCTGTGTATTGGCGAACGGCAGGGCAACGGAGATCTGATTGCTGTAAGAGATTTTTTAAATGAGATTATACAGGTTAAAGATGGCAAACTGGCTTTATCCTCAGGTCTGTTATACGATTTTTTGGTCTTTCCGCGTACAACGGAAATGCTACCTGAAGTAGCCCTTAAAATGAAGGAGCTTATTGCAAAGGGTGCCCTCGTAGTTGCAGTAAAGCCTGAGGCTTCGCCCGGTTTGCAAAACTATCCTGCTTGCGATGTGGAGGTTATGCAAATTGGCCAACAAATATGGAGGGGTAAGTACCCATACAGGTACGGTAAGGGTATTGTTTTAAACGGAATTGAGGAGGCTATAGATTTTCTTCAAATAAAACCAGCTGTTGTATTGGAGCAGGCTATTGTGCCCGGTGAAATCAAAACAACACATCGCTCCTCGGCTGAATACGAAGTGTATTTTGTGGCAAATACAGATACGCTTGCACAGCAGGCTGTACTTTTATTGAAGCACAATGGTAAAACCCTACCTCAACTGTGGGATCCGGTTAATGGTAGTATTAAGCCATTGCCGGTATGGCAAAAGAAGGATAACTTTATTCGCGTTTGGCTACCACTGCAACCGCTGCAGGCCATTTTTGTAGTGTTTGGAGAAGGAGAAGTACCTAAAAATTATTGGCTTGAAATGCAGGTGATTAAAGGGAAACCCGATATTCACCTTCACCAAACGCGTAGTGGTAAAAATATACTCTATAGCCAGCAGCCAGCGGTAGTATCGCTAATAGATGCGAGGGGCAGCAAGCAAAAGATTAGTTTAGGTTCATCACAACAGAAAGTAATGTCAGGTACATGGAGGGTTCGTTTTTCTCCCAAGCTTGATGTGCCATTTGAAATAACAATGGATAGCCTGAAAGATTTTAGTCTATACAACGATACTCGAATTAAGTACTTTGCCGGAACAGCTGTATATGCACAACAAATTGAACTTAATACAGCAGCAATTAGGGAAGATAGCAGGGCGATTTTAGATTTGGGTGAAATGCATGATATTGCTGTGGTTAAAGTAAATGGTAAACAGGCGGGAGTACTTTGGTATCCGCCTTACCGTATAGATGTAACTGAGTATGTGCAGAGTGGCAGTAATGCTATTGAAATAGAGGTAACCAATAACTGGGCCAACAGGCTGATTGGGGATGAACAGTACCCGGAAGATTTTGAATGGGGCAGCGACCGTGGAGAAAAATTAGGCAGGGCTATTCTTGCTTATCCGGAATGGTTCCTTCATAATTCACCTAGGCCTTCAAAAGAGAGAAAGACCTTTTCGATATGGCATTATTATAAAAAGAATAGTCCCCTGCAACCGGCGGGTCTTACAGGTCCGGTGCGTATCCACTTAATTAAAGCATTCGCATGGTAAATAAAAAATATATAATTCCTCTTAGTCGTTTACAGAATATGCCTCCCATAAAGTTAGGTATTCTCTGTTTTGTACTATTTTTCAGCTACAATAGTTTTGCCCAGCCGCCACTCGCCCTACCTACCCCACAGCAGGTACTGTGGCACCGCCTGGAGCGTACCATGTTTATTCACTTTGCACCCAATACCTGGCAGGGTACAGAGCTTGACAACCGGAGTACGCCACTTAGCCGCATCAATCCACAGCGGCTTGAGGTAAACCAATGGATAGATGCTGCTGAAGCCTTTGATGCCAAAATGATAGTATTTGTAGCGAAGCATGCCGGTGGCTTTTGTATGTGGCAAACAGCCACCAGTGAGTACAGCATAAAGAACACAGCTTACAAAAACGGTAAAGGTGATGTATTGGATGAACTGGCCAAAGCATGCGAGCAAAGGGGCATGCGCCTTGGGGTGTACATTTATCCGGGCGATGACACCTGGGGGGCCTACATAGGAGGCGGCGGCCGCACCAAAGACTCTACAAAACAAGAGGCCTACAACAAGGTATTGCGCAGCCAGTGGCAAGAAGTGCTGTCGAGGTATGGCAGGCAAATTCATGAAATATGGTTTGATGGCAGCCTGATAGTACCCTTGCAAGATATTATACAGCAGTATGCCCCGCATGCCATTGTATTTCAGGGGCCCTTTGCCAGCATACGCTGGGTAGGCAACGAGGAGGGCATAGCACCTTACCCTGCATGGAATAGTGTGCCTGCCAAAGATGCCGCTACAGGCACTGCCACTGCCCAGCACGGCCGCCCCGATGGCAATGTGTGGATGCCCCTGGAAGTGGATGTACCCCTCAAAAATCATAATTGGTTTTGGAGCCCAACCAACCATGCCAACTTGCGCAGTGTGGATGAGTTACTCGAAATTTACTACAAATCAGTAGGCAGAGGCGCCGTATTGCTGCTGAATGCAGCCCCCGATACCACGGGCCTTATACCCGCAGAAGATATGCGGGTGTACAAGGCATTTGGCAAAGCAATCAGGGAACGGTTTTCGAAACCTGTTTTTTCCACCGCAGGCAAAGGCCCCCGGCTTGAGGTGCAATTGAAAACTTTTACCCCAATAGACCATATTGTGGTACAGGAAGATATTGTGTTTGGTGAAAGGATAAG